>JANOGS010000063.1:0-6333 GCA_031414115.1 Novosphingobium sp.
TGACTTGTAACCTGAACCCGGCAACACACTTCCCATGACCGAAGAAGAAGAAAAGCGCCTCCATCGCCGCCGGTTCTACAAGGCCGAGCAGGAAGCCGAATTCGTCGAATCGCACGTTACCTCAACGGCGCAGACCCGCGATCCGGCCTATCGCCTGGCGTTCCGCGACACCGACTTTCTGCTCCGCGAGGAACTGCGCCCGGTGCGCTTCCAGCTTGAGCTGCTGAAGTGCGAGATGCTGCTGGAAGAGGCCAGGATCGGCTCGACCCTGGTGTGCTACGGCTCGGCCCGGATCCCCGCGCCCGATACCTGCGAGGCGGCGCTCAGCGCGGCGACCACGCCAGAGAAGAAGGCAGTGATCGAGCGGCTGGTGGCGAAGTCGAAGTACTATGAGGAAGCGCGCAAGCTGGGCCATATCGCCTCCAGCTGCAACATCGTCGAGAAGGGGATGCGTCAGTTCGTGGTCTGCTCGGGCGGCGGGCCTTCGATCATGGAGGCGGCCAACCGCGGCGCGGTCGAGGCTGGGGCCGAGACGATCGGGCTCAACATCGTCCTGCCGCACGAGCAGGCCCCCAACCACTACGTCACCCCGCACCTTGCCTTCCAGTTCCACTACTTCGCGCTGAGGTAGATGCACTTCCTGCTGCGCGCCAAGGCGGTGGCGGTGTTCCCCGGCGGGTTCGGCACGCTTGATGAGTTCATGGAGCTTCTGACCCTGGTCCAGACCGGCAAGATGCGCCCGATTCCGATCCTGCTGTTCGGGCGCGAATTCTGGAACCGGGTGATCAATTTTGACGCGCTGGCCGAGGAAGGGGTGGTCAACCGCGAAGACCTTGAGCTGTTCCACTGGGTCGAAACCGCGGACGAGGCCTGGGCCAAAGTGGTGGAGTTCTACGATTTGTAGAGCCTTGGATCCTCCCCATTTTTGGCGAATGCCACAAATGGGGAGGTGGATCGCCGAAGGCGAGACGGAGGGGTTTCTACGCTGGCGTCAGAACCCCTCCGTCAGCCGCTTTCAGCGCCTGCCACCTCCCCATTTGCACTTCGTGAAAATGGAGAGGATCTAGATCTGCACCGCCGCATGGCCGAGCGGGCCGTGGCCCTGGCCGAACCCGGGCGCGGCGAGGAGGGCGGCGCGAACGAACTGGCGGGCGCGTTCGACCGCTTCGGCAAGCGGTACCCCGCGCCCCAGTTCGGTGGCGATCGCACTCGATTGGGTGCAGCCAGTGCCGTGGGTGTGGCGGGTGTCAATTCGCGCGGCGGCCATGACTTGCGGGTCCGCGCCGGGGAGCACCAGCACGTCTTCAACCAGCTTGCCCCTCGCATCGCCGCCTTTGGCGAGGTAAGCTATCCCCCGTACAGCCATGCCGTCATGGCCTCCCAGCGCTTTGAGTTCCGCCACATTGGGCGTGGTCAGCGTGGCCAGCGCCATCAGCCGTTCGAACGCGGCGATGGTCTCGGCGTCGGCCAGCGCCGCGCCGCTGGTGGCGATCATCACCGGATCGAACACGATCGGGACGTTCAGCGCTTCGAGCCGATCCGCCACGGCATGGGCGATACCCGACGATCCCAGCATCCCGATCTTTACAGCATCGACGCCAATGTCCGACAGGCATGCCTCGATCTGCGCCGCGACCAACTCGGGCGAGAGCACCTCGACCGCGCTCACCCCCAGCGTATTCTGCGCGGTCACCGCGGTGATCGCGGTCATGGCGTAGCCGCCGAGCATGGTGATGGTCTTGATGTCGGCCTGAATCCCGGCCCCGCCCGAGCTGTCCGAGCCGGCGATGGCGAGGATGCGGGGCGGATTGCTCACCCCGGAAACTTCCGCACCGTCGAGGGTGGATACTTCGCGTGGAGATGCTCCGCCCGGGTCGGGCGGTCGAGCAGTTCGCCGCCGCAGTTGGGACAGCGTTCATCGAGCGCGTCGGCGCAAGGCGAGCAGAAGGTGCATTCGAAGCTGCAGATGAAGGCGCTGGGCAGGTCGGCAGGCAAATCCGCGCCGCATTTCTCGCAATCGGGACGCATTTCAAGCATCGGCGGCCTCCTTGACTGCGGCGCAGATCGCATCGACCACCGCCTCGACCTCGCCGGCATCGTCGCCCTCGGCCATGACCCGGATCACCGGTTCGGTCCCCGAGGGGCGGATCACCAGGCGGCCCCGCCCGGTAAGCTGCGCCTCGGCTGAGGCGATCACGTCCTTGACCCGCGCGTTGTCGAGCGGCTTGCCGCCGGCAAAACGCACGTTCTTGAGCAGCTGCGGCACCGGATCGAACAGGTGGAGCAGCTCGCTGGCCTTCTTGCCGCTTTTGACCAGCGCCGCCAGCACTTGCAGCGCCGCCACGGTGCCATCCCCGGTGGTGCCGTGATCGAGCAGGATGATGTGCCCCGATTGCTCGCCGCCGACGTTGTAGCCGCCGGCCTTCATCGCCTCGAGCACATAGCGGTCACCGACCCTGGCGCGGATCAGCTCGAGCCCGTGTCCGGCGAGACAGCGCTCGAGCCCGAGGTTGGACATCACCGTCGCCACCACCCCGCCGCCGCGCAATTGCCCGCGCGCGGCGAGCTGCGTGCCGATCAGCGCCATCAGCTGGTCGCCGTCGACGGTCTGGCCCTTTTCGTCGACCACGATCAGCCGGTCGGCATCGCCATCGAGCGCAATGCCGATATCGGCGCCGCTGGCCATGACGGTTTCCTTGACCAGGCCAAGGTGGGTCGAACCGCACTTGTCGTTGATGTTGGTGCCGTTGGGACCCACCCCCACCGCGATCACTTCGGCGCCCAGCTCCCACATTGCCGAGGGCGCCACCTGATAGGCCGCGCCGTTGGCGCAATCGACCACGATCTTGAGGCGATCGAGCCGGATATCGTCGGGCAGCGAGGCCTTGACCGCATGGATATAGCGCCCGCGGGCATCGTCGATCCGCCGCGCCCGGCCGATCTCGGCGGCGGGGGCCAGCGGCTGCTCCTCGCCCAGCATCGCCTCGATCGCCATTTCATCGGCATCGGAAAGCTTGAACCCGTCGGGCCCGAACAGCTTGATCCCGTTGTCTTCATAAGGGTTGTGGCTGGCCGAGATCATCACCCCCACGTCTGCCCGCAGCTCGCGGGTCAGCAGCGCCACCGCCGGGGTCGGCATCGGCCCGAGCAGCACCACGTCCATCCCGACACTGGTGAAGCCGGCGACCAGCGCGTTCTCGATCATGTAGCCTGAAAGCCGCGTGTCCTTGCCGATCACCACACGGTGGCGGTGGCTGCCGCGCAGGAACCGGCGCCCGGCGGCCTGGCCAACCTTCATCGCCGTGGCCGCGGTCATCACCCCGGCGTTGGTCTTGCCCCGGATCCCGTCGGTGCCGAAATACTTGCGTCCCATGCCGGCGCTCCAACCCCCCTTCGCTCAAGAAATTGCTATGTCCCGCCGCGCCGCTAAAGTCACCCCTGCAAACGAGGATTTGAAGGGGAGAGCATGACGGGCAGCACAGCGCCAGGCGGCGGAGCCAGTTCCTTCATCCCCGATATCCGCGTGCCGGTGGGCTGGACGCTGGGGGCGCTGGCGGCGGGGCTGGGGCTCGGGATCCTGCTCGAGGGAACTGCCTCAGCAGGCGCGGTGCTGCCCATCGCCGATGTGGTCGGAACGCTGTGGCTGCGCGGCTTGCAGATGACGATTGTGCCCCTGGTCGCGGCGCTGCTGGTGGTCGGGATCGTCCAGACCGTCGCGGCGGCGCGCGCCGGGCGGGTGGCGGTGACGGCGCTGGTGCTGTTCGCTTCGATCCTCACCACCGGCACGGTGTTCGCGGCGTTCGCCATGCCGGCGCTGCTGGAGGTCTTTCCGATCCCCGAGGCCGCCGCCGAGGCGTTGCGCCAGGGCCTGGCCAAACCGTCCGAAGCGCAAGTGCCGGGAATCGCGGACTTCCTCAAATCGCTGGTCCCCGCCAACATCTTCGCCGCTGCCGCCGAAACCGCGATGATCGCGATCATCGTCTTTTTCAGCCTGCTCGGCCTTGCCATCGTCCGCCTGCCCGATGTCCACCGCAGGCTGATGGTGACTTTCTTCGAAGCGGTAACAGGCGCGATGCTGGTGATCATCGGCTGGGTGTTGCGCGCCGCGCCGGTGGGGGTGTTCGCGCTGTCGCTGACGGTCGCCGGGCAAAGCGGGGCGGCGGCGCTCGGCGCACTGGCGCACTATATCGTCACTGTCGCGGCGATGGGGGCGGCGGTGTTCGTGCTTGCTTATGGTGTGGCGGTGGTCGCGGCGCGGCAGCCGCCGGGGCGGTTTTTCCGGGCGATGCTGCCCGTCCAGGCGATGGCGATCTCGACCCAGTCCTCGCTCGCCAGCCTGCCGGCGATGCTCGGCGCCTGCCGCGCGCTTGGCCTCAAGGATACCAGCGGCGAACTGGTTTTGCCGCTGGCGGTGGCACTGTTCCGCGCCACCGGTCCGGCGATGAACCTGGCGGTAGCGATCTATGTCGCCACGCTAGCGGGAATCGAGCTGACCCCGCTGCTGCTGGCCACCGGGGTGGTGGTGGCGCTGGCCACCACCATCGGCTCGGTCTCGCTGCCCGGCGCGATCAGCTTCGTCACCGCGATCGGGCCGATCGCGATCGCGATGGGGGTGCCGGTCGGGCCCTTGGCGCTGCTGGTCGCGGTCGAGGTGATCCCGGACATCATGCGCACGGTGGGTAACGTGACGATGGACGTGGCCGTGACTGCGACGGTGGATCGGCGGACGCGGGAGTGAAATCCTCCCCCTGGGGGCGGGGCTATCGCATTTAGAGCAACGCTATCAAACTCCGTCATCCTGAACTTGTTTCAGGACCCATCGTGCCGCATGACCGGAGCCAACAGGAAGGGCGCAAACCGCGGGTTCCGGTTGAAAAACGAGAAACCTGAGCGCGCGGAGGAATGGGTCCTGAAACAAGTTCAGGATGACGAAATGAAGAGGTATTGGTTCATAGGCGATAGCCCTCCCCGCAAGAGAAGAGGTGGCACTATCCTCCCTCCCCCTCTTCCGCCGGGAACAGGGGTTCGCCGAACAGGAAGCCGAGCAGGTTGGGGCGACCGATGTGGTGGAACAGCGCGGTCAGGATCAGCAGGATCGGCATCGCCAGCAGCGCCCCGATCACCCCCCAGATCCAGTAGAAATAGCTGATCGCGACCAGGATCAGCACCGGATTGAGCGTGAAGCGCCGCCCCAGCAGCGCCGGGGTAACCAGGTTGGCCTCGATCGTGTGAATCCCCAGATAGAGCAGTGCGGGCAGCATCCCGATCAGCAGCGTGTCGCGGGTGGCAAGGCCGACCAGCGTCAGCACCAGCATCATCGCCAACGGCCCGAGATAGGGCAGGAAGTTGAGCAAGGCCGCCAGCACCCCCCACATCACTGGCGCCTCGAACCCGAAGGCCCAGGCGCCCAGCCCCACCAGCACCCCGACCCCGAGGTTGATGAATCCGACGGTGGCCATATAGGCGCCGACCAGGTCCTGAACTTCGCGGATCATCTTCACCGCCTTGCGCCCGCTTTCGGGGTGCGCCGGGTTGTTGAGCAGGCGGCGGCGCATCCGCACCCGCGCCTCGATCATGAAAAAGCTCATCAGCGCGGTGAGCAGCGCCTCGAGCACGAACACCGGGGTGGCGAAGGCAAGCTGTTCGAGCACGCTGGGCCCCGCCAGCACCACTTCGCGCGCCGGAGTGCGGCCGGCGAGGCGGAGCAGCTGGCGGTTGAGATCGCTCAGCCAGCTGAGATCGCCGCGCAGCTCGGCAACCTGCCGCGCGACTTGCCGCATCATCGCCGGCAGCCGGTCGATCGTGTCGAGCGCGGGCTGGAGGATCGCCGAAAGCAGGGCAACGAAGATGATGGCGGCAATCGCCAGCGCGAGGAACGAGGCAAACAGGTTGGGCAAGCCCCAGCCGGCCAGCCGGTCGGCCAGCGGCGCCAGCACGATCGACAGCACCAGGGCGCAGGTCAGCGGCAGGAACACCACCGCGCCGATCGAGAGCACGAACGGCAGCGCCAGAAACAGCCCGGCCCCCAGGATCACCACCAGCACCGAGATCAGCCGCAGCTGCTCAGGATCGGCGGTGGTCGGCACCGGCTGGAGATCAGGACGGTTCATGGACGTACCCTAGGCGCATTCGCCGAGGGATTGAACTGGCTATTCCTCCCCCTTGGGGGAGGGGGACCGCGACGCGAAGCGGCGTGGTGGAGGGGGTTCACAACGCTGGTTGGGAATCGGCTATCCGCAACAGAAGTTGGGATTCGGTCGACCCGGCCGAAGCGGGTACAGGCCTCGACGTGGCTCAAGCCGCTGTCGAAGCCCTCCGTGCTGCGGTATTGCA
>JANOGS010000064.1:0-13170 GCA_031414115.1 Novosphingobium sp.
GCCTCGATCAGCACGTTCGAGAGGATCGGAATTGTGTTGCGCCGCTCGACGACGGACTGGACGTGCGACAGGCACTTCAGCAGCGTCGCGCGTTCGATGGTGGCCTTCATGATCGGTCAGTGTCCCCTGCGCGCGTAGTCAGCCAGAATCGGCAGAGCGCCGTCGTTTCGGACCACCTTTCTTAGCGGCGAAGCCCGGCGCGGCAAGGCCGGAGGCGTGGAAATGGGGCGAAATTGGGGATAAATGCGCGGGTTGCGGGGCGAAGTTGGCGCGCGGCCTTCGATCCTTCGACAAGCTCAGGATGAGCGGGGCTTAAAACAAGCAGGTTTGGGGTCCACTTCAACTTCCGCTCAGGCTGAGCCTGTCGAAGCCCCCGCGCCACGCTCGCCGCTAGCTCAGCATCGCCATCCCGCCGTTCACGTGCAGCGTCTGCCCGGTGATGTAGCCCGCTTCGTTGCTGGCGAGATAGGCCACCGCCGCGCCGATATCCTCGCCCTCGCCCATCCGGCCCATCGGGATCCGGGCGTTGAGCGCATCCTTCTGGGCAGCGGGCAAAGTGTCGGTCATCGCGGTGCGGATGAACCCGGGGGCGACGCAGTTGACCGTGATCCCGCGGCTGGCGAGTTCCTGGCCGAGCGATTTGGACATCGCGGTCAGCCCGCCCTTGGCCGCGGCATAGTTGACCTGGCCCGGGTTGCCGGTGGCGCCGACCACCGAGGTGATGGTGATGATCCGCCCGTGCCGTGCTTTCATCATCGGCCTGGCGGCGGCGCGCATCAGCCGGAACGCGGCCTCAAGGTTGATCTTGATCACCGCGTCCCACTCCTCGTCCTTCATCCGCATCGCCAGGTTATCGCGGGTGATCCCGGCGTTGTTGACCAGGATATCGATCTTGCCGAGGGTATCGACCGTCGCCGGGATCAGGTGTTCGACCTGTTCGGTGTTGGAAAGATCGCAGGTGATCTCGACATGATCGTGGCCATAGCGATCGTTGAGCTCCTCGCGAAAGCTGCGCAGCTTGCCCGGATTGGTCCCCGAAAGCGCCAGCCGCGCCCCCTGCCGCGCCAGCGCATGGCTGATCGCCGAACCAATTCCCCCGGCAGCGCCGGTGACGAGGGCAGTCATTCCGGAAAGGTCGAAAAGGCGGTGTTCCATGGGAAGCTCCAGAAATTTGGTTCGCGCAAAGGCGCAAAGAGAAGGAAGGCGCAGAGAAACCTAATATGGACGGTGCTCGTTGACCATCCGCCTGATCCCTTCCTTCATGGTTTCGCCTGAGAAATTGAGAAGCAGCCCGACGGGCTGCTTAAGCAATCTCAAATAGGTGAGTAATTGCTTGGCGTGCGCTCTTCCGCCGTGATCGACCGCCTTTATCTCGAGAACAAGGCATCCTTCCAAGAGGATGTCGATCTTGAATGCGGCATCGAAAACCTGTCCATCAAAGGTAACCGGAACAATGACCTGTCGCTCAACCCGCAAACCACGCCGTTCAAGTCGACCGGCTAAGACTGCTTCGTAGACGCTCTCAAACAAGCCAGGGCCAAGTTCCCGATGAATCGCGATAGCTTCATCGATCACAATCCGGGTGAGCTGATCGATTCTGTTCACCAGAGCCCCCTTTGCGCCTTCCTTCTCTTTGCGCCTTTGCGCGAACCCAATCAAAGCCCAGCCAAAAGCGCCTCAATGTCCGCCATTCCCACCACGCTGGTCACACTCACATCATCCACGCAGCGCCCGATCATCGGGCCGAGCACCTTGCCGCCGAGTTCGACGAAGCTGTCCACCCCCGCGGCCTGCAGCGCGATCACGCTTTCGCGCCAGCGGACCCGGCCGGTGACCTGTTCGACCAGCAGGCGGGCGACTTCGGCCGGGTCGCTGACCATGGCGGCGGTGACGTTGGCGAAGAGGGGGACCCGCAAGGGCCCCGGCGGGGTCTTGCCGAGCGCCTCGGCCATGGCTTCGGCGGCGGGCTGCATCAGCGGGCAGTGGAACGGGGCGGAGACCGGCAAGGCGACCCCGCGCTTGATCTCGAAGTCCTTGACCATGGCGATCGCCCGCTCGATCGCCGCCTTGTGGCCCGAGAGCACGACCTGGCCGGGATCGTTGTCATTGGCGACAGTGCATACCTCTCCCTCGGCCGCGGCATCGGCCAGCGCCTGGGCCTTGGCGATATCGGCGCCAAGCAGCGCGCACATTCCCCCAACGCCCACCGGTACCGCCGCCTGCATTGCTGTCCCTCGCAGCTTGAGCAGCCGCGCGGTGTCAGCGAGGCTAAAGGCCCCGGCGGCGCAGAGTGCGGTGTATTCGCCGAGGCTGTGGCCCGCGACGAAGTCCGCCTTATCGGCGAGCACGATCCCGCCTTCCTTCTCGAGCACCCGCAGCACCGCGATGGCATTGGCCATGATCGCCGGCTGGGCGTTCTCGGTCAGGGTCAGCGCCTCTTCCGGCCCTTCGCGCATGATCGCGGAGAGCTTCTGGCCGAGCGCATCGTCAACCTCCTGAAACACCTCGCGCGCGGCGGCGCTGGCTGCGGCCAAATCGACGCCCATGCCGACCTTCTGGCTGCCCTGTCCGGGAAAAACGAATGCTCTCATGTGCAAGCTCCTTTGGCCGCGCGCCTATTGGCCGACGCTCTTGCCCGCAACCCCAAAGGGCACAACGGTGTTGTCGATATCGTGGCCAATGTCCGCGCTGCCGAGGAACGGAATCGCATGCCGCGCGCACCAGTGGCGGGCGATTTCCTCTGCGGTCTGGCCGAACGGAATGTCGTTCTCTGGCACGTCGCCGACCCGCCCGAGCCTTAGCCCCGCGATCCCGCCGAGGTGGGCGGTGAGGTGGAAGAACAGCCGGTCGATGGCGTAAAGGTGCTCCGAAACCTCCTCGACCAGAACCACATGCCCGGCCAGCCCTGGCATCAGCGGGGTGCCGCAAAGCATGGCCAGCGTGGTTAGGTTAAAGGCCACTGTCGGGCGGACATCACGCCAAGTCTCCTCGCCCGAGTGATCGCCGCTCAGCCAGCCGAGGCTGCGCCGCACCGCCGCCTCGCCGCCGTCGCGGCGAATATCGGCGACCATCGGGGCGTGGGTGGGCTGGCCGATCCCTGCCCGGTAAAGCGCGGCGAGCAGGTAGCCGGTGTCGGAATAGCCAAGGAACGCCTTGCCCGCAGCTACTTTGCCAAGCTGGCCGACTGCTTCCTGCGCGATCCGGTTCGAGCCATAGCCACCGCGCGCGAACCACACCGCGTCAAAGGCGGGGTCATCGGCGCATTCAACGAAAGCCACCAGCCGCTCGGCATCGCTGCCGGCGAAGTGGCCGTCATTGAGGAAGCACTGCGGGTGGAAGTGCAATTCCAGCCCCGGAAACTCGGCGGCCAGTTCCAGAACACGTGCGGCGTCCTCTTGGGTGATCGAACGCGACGGAGCGCAAATGGCGACGCGGGGCATATGCCCGGTCTAGCTGGCTTGTGCGGGCAGCGAAAGCTGTATGAGGTTGGAATCGATTGGCATCACGCGAAGACGCGAAGACGCGAAGATGTTGCGCAAGGCCGCAGGCCAGCATTTCACCGTGGCCGCCGCGATCAGCCCGATGTTGAAGGGAAAGGCGACCTCGCCGCAAGTGAAACTTCTTCGCGCCTTCGCGTCTTCGCGTGATGCAATTCAAGGCCAGCGGTTGTCAGCAACGCAAAGCCAGCATACCGGAGTGACAATGAGCGACCTCAATTCCCACCCCTGGTTTTTCTGCGGCATCGGCGGATCGGGCATGCTGCCGCTGGCGCTGATCCTCAAGGGCGCCGGGGCAGAAGTTGCCGGATCGGACCGTAGCCGCGATCAGGGCCGCACGCCCGATAAGTTCGCCTGGTTGGAGTCGTTGGGGTTCAAGCGTCACCCGCCGGATGGCCGCGGGATCGCCTCCGCCGCGCAGACCCTGATCGCCTCGGCAGCGGTCGAGGATACCGTACCCGAAATGGTCCGCGCCAGGGAACTGGGTTGTCCGCGGATGAGCCGCGCCGAACTGCTCGCCCGGCTGTTCAATGCCGCGCCAACGTCGATCGCAATCGGCGGCACCAGCGGCAAGTCGACCGTCACCGGCATGCTGGGCTGGATCATGGACCGCGCCGGTCGCGACCCGACGATCATGAACGGTGCGGTGATGAAAAACTACACGGCGCCGGACGCACCTTTCGCCAGCGCGCGGGTCGGTCACGGAGGGGTGTTCGTCTCCGAAGTCGACGAAAGCGACGGGTCGATCGCGCTCTATCGGCCCACCGTGGCGGTGCTCGGCAACGTTAGCCTCGATCACAAGAGCATCGAAGAACTGCGCGAACTGTTCGGCGATTTCCTTGCCCGGGCAGAGGTTTCGGCGGTGAACTTCGACGATGCCGAAGCTGCCGAACTGGCGCCGATGGCTCAATGTCTGATCAGCTTCGCGATCGATCATCCCGAGGCGATGATCGGCGTGGTACCCGGTTCGATCGTGCAAGGCCCAGTCAGCCTGGCCGCGTCGATCGAGGACCGCCGCGACGGCGGCCGGGTTCCGCTGGAGCTGAAAATCCCGGGCCGCCATAACCTCGCCAATGCCCTCGCCGCGATTTCTGCCGCAAATGCCGCCGGGGTGCCGGTGGCCGAAGCGGTCCACGCGCTCGCCAGCTTTGCCGGCCTCGCCCGCCGCTTCGACATCGTCGGCACCAGCCCCTCCGGCGTCACGGTGATCGACGACTTCGGCCACAACCCCGACAAGGTCGCCGCCACCCTCGCCACGCTGAAAGCCCAGCCCGGGCGGGTGATCGCGTTCTTCCAGCCGCACGGCTATGGCCCGCTGCGGCAGATGGGCGCGGAGCTGGCCGAGACCTTCGCCCGCCTGCTCGGCCCGGACGACCTGACCATCCTCTGCGATCCAGTCTATTTCGGCGGCACGGTCGATCGCAGCATCGGCAGCGAGCGGATCGTGCAGCTGATCGCGGCGGCAGGCGGCCAGGCTGAGCATATCCCGAGCCGCGAGGACTGCGGCAATCGGATCGCGGCGCTCGCCCGCCCCGGCGACCGCATCGTCGTCATGGGCGCAAGGGACGACACCCTGAGCGCATTCGCCCGCGACCTGCTCAGTGCGCTCCCAGCTTGAGCACCTTGTGCGCGACAAACGCCACCAGCACCCCCAGCACCAGCCCGACCAGCGCCGATAGCCCGGCATAGGTTACCCAGCCCGATACCCCGCTGAGTGCACCGGTGGCTTGTTCGACCGCGTGCCGGATCACGTGGGCCAGATCGCTCGGCCCGTGCAGCCCCAGCGTGTGGGCGCCATGGATCAGGATGTCGCCGCCCACCCACAGCATCGCCGCCGTCCCAACCACCGAGAGCACCACGAGCAGCTTGGGCATCGCGATCAGCAGCCCGCGGCCCAGCTTCTTCTCCACCGCAGTGTGGCGCTTCTCGACCAGGTGCAGTCCGATATCGTCCATCTTCACGATCAGCGCGACGGTGCCATAGACCCCGGCGGTGATAACCACCGCGACCAGCGCCAGGATCGCGGCGCGGGTGAACAGTGGCTCGCTCGTCACCTCAGCCAGCGCGATCGCCATGATCTCGGCCGAAAGGATGAAGTCGGTCCGCACCGCGCCGCTGATCCGTTCCTGCTCGAACGCGGCAACGTCTTCAATCGGATCGGCCAGCGTCTCGCCGTGGTGCTCGCTGCCGAGCTTCTCCATCACCTTTTCCGCGCCTTCATAGCACAGGTACAATGCGCCCAGCATCAGCAGCGGGGTGATCGCTTGAGGAAGCCAGGTGCTGAGCGCCAGCGCGGCGGGGAGCAGGATCAGCAGCTTGTTGCGCAGGCTTCCTTTGGTGATCTGCCAGATGATCGGCAGTTCGCGGTCCGGCGTGAATTCGGTGACATAGCTCGGCGTCACCGCGGCATCGTCGATCACCACCCCCGCCGCCTTGGACCCGGCCTTGGCCGCCGCCACGCCGACATCGTCGAGCGAAGCGGCGGCGGCCTTGGCGATGATGGAGATATCGTCGAGCAGGGCAACGAGGCCGGTGGGCATTGTCTTGTTTATCCTGGAATGGCGTTACCGGCCGAGCATGTGGGCCAGACAACCGCCGTGTTCAAGCTTGCATTTGCGGCGAATCCCGCTAAGGGCCGCCACTTCCGCGCTTTCGGGCACGGAACCGCAGAAAACCGGAGGGGCCCCGCAATCGTGCGGAACAGCCAGCGATCGGTTCCGAACTGAAAGGCACTACATGCCGCTCTACGAGCATGTTTTCCTGGCGCGCCAGGATCTGAGCCAGGCGCAGGTTGATGCGCTGGCTGCTTCCGCCACCGCGATCGTCGAAGAAGGCCAGGGCAAGGTCACCAAGACCGAGACCTGGGGCCTTAAGAACCTCGCCTACAAGATCAAGCGCAACCGCAAGGCGCACTACGTGATGCTCAACATCGAGGCCCCTGCGGGCGTCGTTGCCGAGCTTGAGCGTCAGACCGGGATCAACGAAGACGTGATCCGCTGGCTTACCGTGCGGGTCGACGAGCTCGAAACCGAACCCAGCGTGATGATGCGCAAGCAAGACCGTGAGCGCACCAAGCGCCGCGAACGCGAGGAGTATTGATCATGGCTCGCGCCTTTTTCCGCCGCCGCAAGTCATGTCCGTTCTCGGGCAAGAACGCGCCCGCGATCGATTACAAGGACACGCGTCTGTTGCAGGGCTACATGTCCGAACGCGGCAAGATCGTGCCCAGCCGCATTACCGCGGTTTCCGCCAAGAAGCAGCGCGAACTGGGTCAGGCGATCAAGCGCGCCCGGCACCTGGGCCTGCTGCCCTACCTGGTAAAGTAAGGGGAGAGAGAACATGGACATCATCCTCCTCGAACGGATCGAGAAGCTGGGCAGCATTGGCGACGTGGTCTCCGTCAAGGACGGCTACGCCCGCAACTTCCTGCTCCCCAACAAGAAGGCGCTGCGCGCCAACGATGCCAACCGCAAGGTGTTCGAAGCCAACCGCTCGAAGATCGAAGCTGACAACGCTACCAAGCGCGGCGAGGCCGAGGTTCACTCCGCCAATGTCGAAGGCAAGTCGGTGGTGCTGATCCGCGCTTCGTCGAACGCCGGACAGCTTTACGGCTCGGTTTCGGTGCGAGACATCGTCGATGCGCTCAACGCCGACGGCGCCGGCATCGCCAAGGCGATGGTCGTGCTCGAACGCCCGATCAAGACCATCGGCATGTTCGACGTCAAGGTAACGCTGCACCCCGAAGTTGCGGTCATGGTCAAGGTCAACGTCGCGCGTTCGCCCGACGAAGCCGAGCAGCAGGCTGCCGGGGTCGACGTGATCAAGGCGATGTTTGAGGACGAAGCTGCGGCCGATGCCGCGAACGAGTTCGAAGGCGGCGGCGGTGAAGTCGAATTCGAGGCTGAAGCAGCGGCGCCTGCCGCCGAAGCGGCTCCGGTTGAAGAAGCCGCCGCGGACGACGCTGAAGCCTGATCCGGTTTCGCCGAACCCAGCAAAGGGCGCCGGGCAACCGGCGCCCTTTTCGTTTGGCGTCAGCCGCCGGACGCGGCCCGGAATTCAATCACCTGCAATTGGATCGCCGACAGCGGCGCGCGCTGAACCCGGCCGGTGATGTTGCCGGACGCGCAAGTCCAGCTAAAAGTTCCCTCCATCGCCGAAACCGGCTCGACCGGTTCGGTCATCGCGCAGCCGCCAACCTTGGCCTTAAGCTCGGCAATGTCGCTGGCACGGCGGGCAAGATCGCGGTCCATCGCGACATTGTTGGCCAGCGGCGCGGCCGCCAGATCGCCGCTGCTCCAGACCGTCTTGGCCAGCGCATAGGCCTGCGCCAGCCCCGCCGAGACCGGTACAGCGCGATCAGGAATCGCTCCGGCGCGGCGCAGCGCCAGGATCGCCGTGAACTGGGCCAGACCCGAGCCGGCATAGGTGCGGTTGTTGAACACGAACAGCCCAACCCCGGCGTCCGGCAGCAGCAGCATGTTCGAGCCATAGCCGGGATAGCCGCCCGAATGGGTCACCACCCGCCCCAGATCGCAGTCATCGATCACCATCAGTCCGGCCGCATAGGCCGCCGACTGCCGGCACGGCGAACCAAACTGGGCCGGGCGGATGCTCGCCGGCAGCGGGGTGGCGAATGCGACCATATCGCGCACCGTCGCGCGCTTGACCGGCCCGGTCTCCGGCCCATCACGCGCGGGCCAGGCGGAGAGCAGGAAGGCGATCCATTTGCTGTAATCGTTGGCGGTGGTCTCGACCCCGCCCATCGCCCCGAAGGCACCATCGCGCATGTCCGGCTCGCGGACCCAGTTGTCGTCCTGCCAGCGATAGCCGATCGCGCGCGCGGCGGCGGGGCTGCGGGCGATATCGTAGCCGGTCGAAGTCATCCCCAGCGGCAGCATGATCTGCTTGCGGATGTAATCCTGATAGCCCTGCTTCGAGACGTTGCTGACGATCCGCCCAAGCAGCGCATAGCCATAGTTGGAATACTCCATCGCAATGCCCGGGGCGTTGGCAAAATCCATGCCAGAGGCAATCAGCGCGCTGTATTCCGCTTCGCTCAGCACCTGCTGGCGGTCACCCCAGGGGTTGTCCTCGACCAGCCCGGCGGTGTGGTGGAGCAGATCGCGCACCGTGATTGCGCGCGAATCGGCGGTCGGCAGGCGCCAGCGTCGAAGCTGCGGGACATAGCGCGAGGCCGGCGCGTCGAGGTTGAGCTTGCCTTCGTCGCGCAGCTTGAGGATCGCCAGCGCGGTGAAGGCCTTTGACATCGAGGCGATCCGGAACCGGGTATCGCCATCGACGCCCACCCCGGTCTGCGGATCGCGCACGCCCAATCCTTCGACCAGCACCAGCTGGCCATCCTTGACGATCCCGTAGACCGTTCCCGGGATGTGGCCGGCCACCCGGCTGTCTTCGAATATGGTCCGCACCGCCGCGCGGTTCGCCTCGATCTTGGCGGGCGCCGCAGAAGATTGGGCAAAGGCCGGTGCGGCGAGCGCCAGGGCGAAGACAGTGCAGACGGTTCTCATCAGGGCCCTCCAAGGTTCCGCCTGATCCTAAGGCCTTGCCCACCGCACGCAAGGTTTGCGGCGTCGCATTTGAATTGTCACGGCGCGCAGGCTATTGCCATGCGATGCAAACGACAGAAACGATCATCGCGGAATTGGTCCGCGTTTACGACGAGGCGGTCGCCACTCTCAAGTCCGACATCGCCCTGTTCGCCGCCAATGGCACCCCGCCTCCGCCCGATCGCCGCGCGACGCGGGCCTGGTGCTATCCGGAAATCCGCCTGAGCTATATGGGCGAGGAGACCCGGCCCGACCTGGCCCGCGCTTTCGGGCGGCTCTCGCACGAGGGCGTCTATGTCACCACGGTGACCCGCCCGGCGCTGTTCGCTGGCTATCTTTCCGAACAGCTCGACCTGCTGGCCGACGACTACGCGATCGAGATCGAAGTCGCCCGTTCGCTCCAGGAAATTCCCTTCCCCTATGTGATCGACGCCAGTGCCGATCTGGGCAACGTCAGTCCGCAGGATCTCGCCCGGCATTTCCCCTCGACCGAACTCGCATTGATTGGCGACGAGCTCGCCGACGGAATCGAACTGGGCGATGCCGATGACGAAATCCCGCTGGCGCTGTTCGATGCGCTGCGCACTGATTTCTCGCTTGCCCGCCTGGCGCACTATACCGGGACCACGGTCGAGCATTTCCAGCGCTTCGTGCTGTTCACCAACTATCACCGCTATGTCGATGAATTCGTTGACTGGGCTGGCAAGCAACTGGGACAGAACGGCTATACCCTGCTGTCGGGCGCCGGCGGCTTGCTGATCGACAAGCCGACCGACAATGCCCGCGCGCGGTTGTCCGACACCGCCTGGCGGCGCCACCAGATGCCGGCCTATCACCTCGTCCGCGAGGACGGGATGGGGATCACCCTGGTCAACATCGGGGTCGGCCCCAGCAACGCCAAGACCGCTTGCGATCACCTCGCGGTGCTGCGGCCCGAGGCCTGGCTGATGATCGGGCACTGCGGCGGGCTGCGCGATACCCAGAAGATCGGCGACTACGTGCTCGCCCACGCCTATCTGCGCGATGACAACGTGCTCGATACCGTGCTGCCGCCCGAAATCCCGATTCCCGCGATTGCCGAGGTCCAGATCGCGCTGGCCCAGGCCGCCGAGCAGGTCAGCGGCGATACCGGGCAGAACCTCAAGAAGCGGATGCGCACCGGCACCGTTGCCACCACCGACGATCGCAACTGGGAACTGCGCTATACCCAGGCCGCGCGGCGGCTCAGCCTGAGCCGGGCGATCGGCATCGACATGGAAAGTGCGACGATTGCCGCCCAGGGCTATCGCTTCCGGGTGCCCTACGGAACGCTGCTGTGCGTCTCCGACAAGCCCTTGCACGGAGAGATCAAGCTCCCCGGCCAGGCCAACCGCTTCTACGAGGAGGCGATAGCCGCGCACCTCCAGATTGGCACCACCGCGATCGATCTGCTGCGGGCGGAAGGCGCGAGGCTGCACAGCCGCAAATTGCGCGCCTTCAACGAGCCGCCGTTTAGATAGGGTCGGGCTATGGAGACCATGAGAAATACCAAGCTCCGAACCAAGGTACTCGCCTCCATCCTCGTTGGCGTGCTCATGGTTGGCATGCTGCTGTTGCAATCAGCTAATTGGACGCCAAGCCGGACGACATATCCGGTCCAAGGCATTGATGTTTAGCATCATCAAGGACCGATTGCCTGGCATCAACTGAAGAGCCAAGGCGTCGATTTCGCATACATCAAGGCTACCGAGGGCGGTGACCACGTCGATAGTGCGTTTCAGGCAAACTGGAACGCCGCCGAGCTTGCCGGCATAAGTCGCGGTGCCTATCACTTTTTCACTCTTTGCCGTTAAGGAGCCGACCAAGCCGACAATTTCATTCGGACCGTACCAATGGCCGCGAATTCGCTTCCTCCCGTCGTCGATCTTGAGTTCCTAGGCAATTGCCGCACTCGGCCTGCCATGACGGATTTCAAGGCCGAACTCAGCACTTTCTTCGCCAAGGTCGAAGCGCACTTCCGTAAGCCTGTGACCCTGTACCTCACCGAGGAGTTCGACGGTCGCTACGGCGTCCAGAAGAACTTTGACCGTCCACTTTGGCTGCGGTCGCTGGTTTTCGAACCTGCGTTTGGCTCTCGTCCTTGGTCAATCTGGCAAGTTTCTAATTTTCGGCGACTGGACGGCATTAAAGGCCGGGTCGACTGGAATGTTATGAATTCAAGCAGTCAGAAACTCCCTGATCGCCCGGCCTAGTTCCGGCTTGGTCACGCAACTCATGTGCGTCCCAGGAATCGTCGCCAGCCGCGCATCGGGCAAGGCTTCGACCAGCGCCTCAGGCGAACCGTTGTCGCTGTCCTGATCGCCGCAGACCACCAAGGTGGGCATGGTCAGCGCCGCCAGCTCGTCCGGATCGGTATCGGCGAAAGTCCCGAGCAGCAGCCGCACAGCGGTGCGGTCGATCTTCATGCTTTTCATGAACTGCACCGCGAAGTAGGCGGGATCGCCGTGCTTGATGGTCTCGAAACGATCGATCGAATCGGTGAAGAACGCGCCGCGCGCAGCCCAGCCGGCCAGTCCCTCCAGCCCTATCCCGCCCAGCACCAGCCGCCGCGGTTTCAGGCCAGCAATTGCCCCGCGCGCACAGGTCCGGGCGCCAAGCGAGAAGCCGCCGAGGTCATAGTCGGTGAGGCCAAGGTGCCCGACCAGCGCTGCCAGATCGAGCGCCAGCACGTCCGCCGGATAGGCCGCAGGGTCGTGCGGGGTTTCGCTTGACCCATGCGCGCGCAGATCGGGCATCAGCACTTCGAAACCCGCGTCAGCCAGCAGCGCGGCATGGCCGAACTTGATCCAGTTCATCTCCGCCGAAGAGAACAGCCCGTGGAGCAGCACCAGCGGACGCCCCTGCCCCAGCCGGTGCAGCGCCAGCCGGGTGCCCCCTTGGCCAGAGTACCAGTCGCTCACTTGGGCACTTCCAACCCCACCGCCTGCCAGTGCTTGACCACGCTGGCGGTGCTCGCAGTGGTCAGCCGGGGCAGATCCTTGGTGTCAAGCCAGGCCTCGTGGATCGACTCGCACCCTGCATGGACAACCGGCTTGAACCGCGAGGGATCGTCAAAGCTGCCGACGGTAAGATCGGGATCGGAATCCGCGCCAGTGAAGGCAAAGCCGAGCGGCGTCCCGCAAGCCGAACAGAACGGCCGCCGCGCTACTGGTGAGGAGTGGTACCAGTCAGGCTCGCTGAGCCAGGTCAGCACCTCGGGCTTGACCTGCACAAACGCCGCGGCGATCCCGCCGGTCGCCTTCTGGCACATCCGGCAATGGCACCAATAGGCATCGTCGCTTTCAATCTCGACGGAATAGCGGATACGGCCGCACTGGCAGCCGCCGGTCATGGTCTGGGTCATATTGCCAGAATAGCCGGACCGACCGACCGCGTCACCCCTTCTGCAAATACCGCCGCCCCAGCAGCTCGGCGATCTGCACTGCGTTGAGCGCCGCGCCTTTGCGCAGATTGTCCGAGACGCACCACAGCGACAGGCCGTTATCGACCGTCGGGTCCTCGCGCACCCGGCTGATGAAGGTGGCGCCGTCGCCGACGCATTCCACCGGGGTGACGTATCCGCCGTCCTCGCGCTTGTCGATCAGCATGATCCCCGGGGCTTCGCGGAGGATGTCCTGGGCCTGTTCAGCGCTGATCTCGTCCGCGAATTCGAGGTTGATCGCCTCGCTGTGGCCGACGAACACCGGCACCCGCACACAGGTGGCGATGACCTTGATCTTGGGATCGATGATCTTCTTGGTCTCGACCACCATCTTCCACTCTTCCTTGGTCGAACCATCGTCGAGAAAGACGTCGATCTGCGGAATGACGTTGAAGGCGATCTGCTTGGGGAACGTCTTCGGAGCCAGATGGTCGGTGGGGTTGTAAATGGCTTTGGTCTGGTTCCACAGCTCGTCCATCCCATCCTTCCCGGCACCGCTCACGGACTGGTAGGTGGCGACGACGATGCGCTTGATCCGCGCCAGGTCGTGCAGCGGCTTCAGCGCCACCACCAATTGCATGGTCGAACAGTTGGGGTTGGCGACGATGCGCCGCTTGGTGTAGCCGGCGAGCGCGCCCGGGTTCAC
>JANOGS010000065.1:0-6789 GCA_031414115.1 Novosphingobium sp.
TTGATCCCCAGCTCAACCGCCAGATCGAGGATCGCGTGGCTTTCGGACTCGGCAGTGCGCGGTCCGAAGTTCATTGTGCCGAGGCACAGCTCGCTGACCTTGAGCGCGGTTCGGCCGAGCCGGCGATAGTTCACAACGCGGCTCCCAACCGGCGGTTCATGGCGCCCACAGGGTCGCCCCGGTAAGCAGCGTTTCGCTCGAATCCGCAACGCAGAACCGGGCGAGGTAGCGGGCACGTTCGGATAGCTGCTTGAACGCCTGGTAGGAGATACCCGGAACGATCGGCTCGCGAAACCACGGCGCGTAGAACTCCAGGTTGGGGATCGCGCGCATGGCGTCGGAAATGTTCGGCGTCCCCCCGTGCCAGGCGCGGACATCGCGGACCATGATTGCCCCTGCCGGCGCCGGGCAGACCGTGCTCAGCCGCATCCATTCGGGCTCGTCCTCAAGGCTGGGGATCGGCGCGCGCGAATGCTGGGTGCCGGGGATTTGCCGGGTCGGTCCGTTGAGGCGGGTTATCTCCTGCGGCAGGAAATTGACGCAGACATAGGGGCACGGGAGATCGCGAATGGTCAGCTGTCCGCGGGGATCGTGGAAAGAACTGAACGGCGTGATTGAACTGCTGTGCCAATCGCCAACATCAGAATGGAGCGGTTGGTAGCCGACCGCACCGGGCAGGCAGAAATCGCCGCTGGCCGCGCGCAGGGCAAAGTCACCCGATCCGAAAATCGCGCTGACCATTTCGTCTACCAGCGGGACCTGCAGCATCATCTGCCATTCCTGGCGGTGGAGCTGGCTGCGGGTCAGGCTCGAGCCGCCGAACGAGTAGCGGTGCGATCCGCGATTGCCGTTGCGATTGCCATCCAGAGCGAGAATCTCGGCCGCGACCTCGCTGCAGCCATTGGCCAGGAACCGGGTCTGTTCTTCGCTCAGGACATCGGCGATCACCACGAAACCGTCGCGCCGGAACAGCTCGAGCGCTCGCTGTAGGTTACCCGGCGCGACGATTTCTAGCCCGGCTATGCCGGTGTTCGCCTCAAGGTGTGCACGCAAGGCGGCATGTTCCGCCGCATCGAAAGCACCGTCCGCCGCGGTCGACTGGCGAGCTGGCTCAGCCCCCATTGCTAGCTCTCCTCAATTTGCAGCTCAGGGCATTGCACTGTGCCGTTGCGTTCGGCAATGCCAGCCATTGGTGCAACTCTAATCAGAACTTTAAGTATGCAAAAGGTCAATAACCAATTTGGCCCAGGCGGTCAAACGGAGTTCGGCGCAAATTGCCCCCGGCCTATCGGCCCGCCTCAATTCGCAAGCGCAAGTCAGGCTCGGCCAGAGCGGCGATCGATAGCGGGCCAGCGGGGTTACTCGGCTCAAGCAACTGGATCGCGTTGCCGTCGGGATCGCTGGCCATGATCACACGGAACTGCCCATTCTCGATCGGCTGGCCTGAAAGCGCCCCGCCTAGCTCGACGATTCGCTCGGCATCGCCATCCAGATCGTCGGTTTCCAGACCGATGTGACTGTAGCCGGGATCGAAGGTCAAGCGCTGCGCCAGCTCTTGCCGGTAGCTCGGCGCGTGGAACTGCCACAGCTCTAGCAGCAGGTTGCCCGCCGGTAACCACGCGCCTTCGATCCGAGCGCCCGACAAGCCGCCCATCCGGTCGAACTGCGGCCCAGGCCCGAACTGCCCGCGGTTCTGCAGCGCGGCTCCAAACAGCGCCGCATAGAAGCCGATCGCCCGGTCCAGATCGCGGGTGACCAGGGCGACATGCCCCAGCCAGGTTGGCTCGCCGACCGGCGCATAGGGCAGGCCTTCGATTTCCATGATGTTGCCTTCGGAATCGCGGGCATAGGCGTACTGATTGCCGGTTCCAAGATCGAGCGGGCGCGCGATCAGGCTGCCGCCGTTGTCAGTCACCGCCCGTTCGAGCATCGCGCAATCGCGGTTCTGCGCGCAGAAGTGCCTGATCCCCGGACGGTTGACCGGGTTGGCCACTGCCGCCGGAGCGCCTTCCGGCCAGTGCGGCGCGGTCAGCAGCAGATAGCCGTTTGGGCCGGACAAAAGGCTCAAATCATGTGCTGGCGGGTCCGCGCCAAGCGCTGGCGCAACCGCGCGGGCCATATCGTCCGGCAGGCTTTGCATCCCGGCAGCCGCGCAATAAAATCGCTCCGTCGCGATGCGATCACGGACCACCAAGCCAACATGATGGATGCCTGTAATCATCGACTGACCTCACTGCCGCAGACACCGACCGGTGCGCAGGCCTGGTTCGAGGGAGGGTCGAGCCTGACCAGCGGCCAATCGCAATCGGGTTTCAGCCCGATCAGAACTTGCCGCGCAGGGTAACTTTCCAGGTCCGCGGATCGCCGATGTACTGGGTGGTCGTAACGCCATCCAGCGCGGTGTAGGAACTGCCCAGGACATAGTGGGCATAGACCTTGTCGGTCACATTCTCGACCGAGAAGGTGATGCCATAGTTGTTGTCAGGCCCGTTGAAACCGACGCGCAGGTTGAGCAGTCCGTAGGATTCGACATCATAGATCGCGCGGCCAGCAAGATCGGTATTCTTGTCGCCCTGCCAGGCCCATTCCGCCCGCACGAAGCCTTCGAAGTCCGAGCTGCCCAGGTTGGTACGATAATCGCCGATCAGCGAATAGAAGTGCTTGGCGTTGTCGCGGAAGCGCAGGCCTTCGAGAGCCGGATTGGCGGCAAATTTTTCGATTGTGATGTCGTTCAGGGTATAGGCGCCAGACAGCGTCAGCCCCGGCAAGGCCGCCGGACGCAGCACCACTTCCAGCTCGATCCCCTGCGACTTGATCTCGTCGATCCCAACGTTGAGCGCCGCGCCAATCGCGCTCGGCGTAATCGTCTGCAGGTTCTTGAGCTTCTGGCTGTAAAACGTGACGTTGGTGGTCAGCGCCTTGTCGAACAGCGCGGTTCTGATCCCGAGTTCCCAAAGGCTGGGGATTTCCGGCTTCAACACCGGCAGCCCACCCGGCTGGAAGACCGCCGCGACATTTACGCTTTCGGCAACGTCGATCCCCGGTCCCTTGTAACCGCGCGACCAAGAAACATAGGTCATCACATCGTCGGTCCAGAAATAGCGGCCGATGATCCGGCCTGACAGATTGTCGTTCTTGAACGGCTGGATGCTGATCACGTTGGGCCCGAAGAACGGGGTGAACGGAGACAGCGGATTGAGCGCTGTCGATGTGCGAGTGTAGGTGGCAAGCAAGGAGTCATGGGTATAGCGCGCGCCAGCGATCAACGAGGCCTTGTCGGACAGGTTGAAGGTAGCCTCGCCATATGCGGCATAGCTGTTGGTCGCGACCGTGCGATCGGCAATCGTGCGGACATTGAAGTGCGAACCCGGAAACGGCAGGGCCAGTTCGATATCCACCCGCCCGAACGCTTCCAGATCCTGATGAAAATAGAACAAGCCGGCGACGATATCGACCGCCGAACCAATCTTGGTGTTGAGCCGCAGTTCCTGCGTGAACTGCTCGGTCTCGACCTTGGTGCCGTTGCGGCTGTTGACATTCGAATTGGAAACACCGTCGGCTTCGTTGAACTCGTCGATCGACCATTTGCGCCAGGCCGTGATCGAACTCAGCGCGGTATCACCGAAGTCGTAATCGACGTTGAGAGCGACGCCGCCTGATGACTTTTCCTCAAGAATCCGTTCATCGCGGACACCGATCCGGCGATTGGCCGGACCAGGAACAATCCCGAGCGCTGCCAGCGCATCGCGAAGCTGCAGCACACCCGGGTTGGTGGCGAAGAACAGCGCTCCCGATGGTGGTCCGGCGAACCGGTAGGTCGATTGGCAGCAGCGATTGCTTGAATCGCCGAGATCGCCGGTCAGCACGACTTTCAGATCATCGGTCGCCTGGAACAGCAGCTTGCCGCGCAGGGCATAGCCATCGCGGTCGTTGATATCCTTCTCGCCCGCAATCGCGTTCTCAAGCACACCGTCACGCTTGTTGTAGGTTCCGGTCAGGCGGAAGGCCAGCTTGTCGGCGATCAGCGGTCCGGAAACGGTGCCGCGCAGCTTGAATTCTGAGAAACTGCCGTAAGTGACATCGCCGCTGCCGCCGAAGGAGAATTCCGGATCGTTGGTCTGGATGTTGATCACCCCGGCCGATGCGTTCTTGCCGAACAGCGTGCCCTGCGGGCCTTTTATCACTTCGACCGACTTGATGTCGAGGAAGTCGGTAAAGCCTTGCGCTTCGCGGCCCAACACTACCCCGTCAACCACGGTCGAAACGCTCGATTCGAATCCATCGCTGAAACTGAACGTAGAGAATCCACGGATCTTCGAGCCGTTGGCGCGGGTGGTGTTGAGCGGAGACAGCGCGATGCCAGGGATAAACCGGGCGATTTCGCTGACCTGCACAAACCCGGTGCGGTCCAGAAACTCGCCGGTGATCACTGAGACCGCCAGCGGCGTATCCTGCAGGGTTTCAGGGGTTTTGCGGGCCGAAACGATGATGTCGTTCGGAGCGGCTTGAGCTGTTTCGGCCGCCGAATCGGCGTCCTGCGCCAGCGCTGGAGTGATCGGCAGAATCGCCGCCGCGGCCGATGCCAGCAGAACGCTTTTTGACAAGAAGTTCATTGTTTTAACTCCCCTACCCTGAGGTGGCCCTGGTCACCGCCAGCTGATCAGCGGTTGACTGCTGCCAATCTCTCTATTATACATTTAGTCATTAAACAAACGGTTTTGTCAGGCGGCATTATGTCCGGAAATTGCCTAGTTTCTGGCGTTCCTGGCCATCACCACAGCTACACGTTGACGCTTGATCTAATCAAGATCAGCATCACGCGCATTCCGGAGGGGCTTCGAAGTGGCTGGCACAAGTGAACTCAAGGGCACAGTGGCAGTGGTCACGGGTGCAGCGCAGGGGATCGGCAGGGCAACGGCCGCGATGCTGGCGCGTGCGGGCGCCGATATTGTTGCGCTCGACCTGGCGGGATCGGATTGGTCCGCGCTTGGCCATGAAGTCGCCGTCAGTGGCCAGGCCTTTTTGCCGATCGCGGGCGATGTTGCCGATGAATCGAGCTGGAGCGCCCTCGCCTCAGAAGTTCGCGCAAAGTTCGGACGCATCGATGTCCTGTTCAACAACGCCGGAGTGTCTGGTCCCAGTGCGCCGATCTGGGACTATCCCGTTGATGCCTTCGACACGGTGATGCGGATCAATTGCCGCGGGGTCTTCCTGGGCATGAAGTGCGCGGTCGACCTGATGCAGGGCGGCAGCGGTTCGATCATCAACATGTCGTCGGTGTCGGGGCTGGGCGGCGGGCGTTCGCTGCTTGCCTACAACGCCAGCAAGCACGCGGTAATCGGTATGACCAAGGTCGGCGCGGTCGAACTGGCCGAGCGCGGCATCCGCGTCAACGCGATTTGCCCGGCGATGACTGATACGGCGATGATGCAAAACCTGGAGATCGGCAAGAACGCCACGCAGATCGCCGCGCTGCGGGGCCACTTCACCGCGATGATCCCGCTGGCGCGTTATGCCGATCCGGACGAGATCGCCGCAGTTGTCGTGTTTCTGGCGAGCGCTGCGGCTTCGTTCATCACCGGCGCCGCGATCCCGGTCGACGGCGGCCTCAAAGCGCAATAGCGGCGCATCGGGTCGGACTCAGTCCTTGCCATACTGGTCACGCAGCGCCTGGGCATTGCCCTTGTAAAGGCAGACCAGAATCTCTTCGATCTTCTTGCGGCTGACCGCGCCGCGGCTGACCATTTCGCCGGCAGAGCCGGTCATCCCCAGCGAAAGCTCGATCACCAGGTTGGCGATGTCGCGCGGGATACTTAGCGTTCGGGCCATTTCCTTGGCCAGAAAGTCGACCACCCGCTGGCGACGCTCATGCTCATGCTTCTGCAATACCGCAGCGACCGCTGGCTCATTCATCAAGCGCTGGATATGGATGCCGCTGCTCTCGACATGGCTCAGGTAGGTGCCGGTGGTGAGGCGGATCAGTTCGTCGAAGTCCTTGGCCGCGCTCACCGCGATGGTCTGCTGATCCCACAAGCGGCGCTGGTCGCGCAGCAACAGCTCCTGCAACAGGGTAGTGACATTCTGGAAATAGGCATAGACCAGCGGCTTGCTGACCCCGGCTTCGCGGCCGACCCGGTCCATCGTCACCGCCGAGACCCCTTCGGCCGCAACCAGCGCCGCCGCCCGATCGAGGATCATGTGCTTGCGCACCTCCGGATCGAGCCGACGGGGACCTTTCTTGACAGTGTCCGAATTTTCCATTGGCGAGCAGCAACCCGATCAAAGACCAATCTACTCCGCAGGAGATAGCTTGCTGCAGCGCACTTGTCATGTCGCCATGCCGGGCTCGAAACGCAACCAGGCGGCGGGTCGTTGTTGACTAAAACTATAATATAAGTAAGCCCATCACGATCTTCGCCGGAGGTTTCAACGTCCGTGGATGCCTGCCGAAATGGCCAATTCGCGCGTGCTTGGCGCTCGCACTGTAGTTCGGATTTGAAGGTTTGATCGACATGAGGCTAAAGCACTTCTTGATCGGCTTTGCCGCCGTTCTAGTCGCCGGGGGTGCCATGGCCGCATACGTTTTAACGCCGACAAAGCATCAGGCGCAACCCGGCGAATCGCCCGAACTTGGCCGGGCTGGGCCCTATCGGCTTGGCACGGCTACGGCTGCGATGAACCTGGCCGGGCGTGGCAAGATCTCCGGCATGAGCGCCCTTACCGGCAAGCTTGAATCCGGCAGCCGCACCTTGACCGTGCGCTATTGGTACCCGGCCGACGCGGCCGCGC
>JANOGS010000066.1:0-8035 GCA_031414115.1 Novosphingobium sp.
GCGAGGCCTTGGAGGCTCAGCTCGATCCGGCGATCGAAGCGGTGCGACTGATGGCCGGCGCGGAAATGGTCGGGATCACCCGCCGGTTGTTCGACGATACCTTGGAATACGTCAAAACCCGCGAGCAATTCGATCAGCCGATCGGCCGCTTCCAGGTTATCCAGCACCGCCTGGTCGATGCCTATGCCAAGGTTGAGGCGGTCCAGTCGTCGCTCTACCGGGCGCTGCTGCTGCCAACCACACCAAGCTTTGCGACCAAGGCGCACATCGCCGAGCAGGCGACATGGGTGGCGCACCAGGCGGTGCAGCTGCATGGCGGAATGGGGATGAGCGACGAACTGGGCATCGGCCACGGGCTGAAACGGATAGTCCTGCTTGCGAAGCTGTTCGGAGACCCGCAATCGGGAATCCGCGATTTCGCCCAGGCTGCCTAGGAACGGGACAAGCACCTGATGGACATGACCTTTTCCGCCGAGGACCTCGCCTTTCGGGACGAAGTGCGCGCCTTCCTTGATGCCAAGCTGAATCCCCGCCTGCGCGAAGGCGCGGCCAGCACGCCCAGTGTCTTTACTGAACCTGACATCACTCGCGAATGGCAGGCGATCCTGCACGAGCAGGGTTGGCTGGCGACTTCCTGGCCGGTCGAGGACGGCGGACCGGGGTTTACGCACACCCAGAAGTACCTGTTTGAAAAAGAATGCTCGATGGTCGGCGCCCCGTCGCTGCCTATCCTCGGGCTGCGTCTGGTCGGGCCGGTGATTTGCCGGTTTGGTACGCCAGAACAGAAAGCGCATTTCCTTCCCCGGATCCTCTCGGGCGAGGACTACTGGTGTCAGGGTTACTCCGAACCGGGCGCCGGTTCCGATCTGGCGGCGGTCAAGACCAAGGCGATCCGGCAAGGCGACAAGTACATCGTCAATGGATCGAAGATCTGGACCACCCACGCGCATCACGCCAACTGGATCTTCGCGCTGGTCCGCACCGATCCGGATGTTCAAAAGCAGCGCGGGATCAGTTTCTTGCTGATCCCGATGGACCAGCCCGGGGTTAGCGTGTCGCCGATCATCACCATGGCCAACGACCATGAGGTCAACGCGACCTTTTTCGACAATGCCGAAACCGGGGTCGAAAACCTGATCGGTGAGGAGGGGCAGGGCTGGACAATTGCCAAGTTCTTGCTTGAGAACGAGCGCGGTGGTTCGTGCGCCGCGCCGGGGCTGCTCGCCAAGATCGACCGGATCGAGCAGTTGGCTGCGGAGGAGGCTTCGGGGATCAATGGCTGCATCGGCCACGATCCGGTCTTTGCTCAGCGTCTGGCGCGGCTGCGCCTTGAAGCGCAAGCCTTTGAATTCACCGAGCTCAGAATTCTCGCCGAAGTATCCAAGGGTCGGCCGCCGGGTCCGCAAACCTCACTGGTCAAGCTGGTCAGCTCCAACTTGCGCCAGCAACTTGACGAGATGGTAATCGAACTGTTCGGATACGACGGCTTGCAGTTGCCTACCTCGCGCCCGCTCTACGGCAATGAGGCGCCCGAACCCGTGGGCAGCCGCTCCGCGCAAATGGCCATGCCTGCCTATCTCAACGGCCGTGCCTTCACGATTTTCGGTGGTTCGGATGAGGTCCAGAAGACGATCATTGCCAAACAGGTGCTTGGCCTCTGACATTGGCGCTCCGCCGCGACAGCGTTTCTGCTCCCCTGCGATAGTACTTCCGCTGCCCGGCGATGCCGGATAGGATGCGAATCAAGCACAGCACCGGCAGGCCGGATGCAGGCAGAGGGAATTGGATGGACTGGGCGGCCAGCACTTTTGAGAAAGTGACGATTCGATCGGTTGCCGATGTGCGGCCGGCCGCGATTGCAATCCGCGACTATGCCCTTCAGCTCGACTTGCGGATTGCAGTCTGCCCCGACATCGCCTCAAAAGAGCAAATGCATGACGCCGAAGGGAAAAGCGTCAACGCTGAGATTTTTGGCTGGGTCAAGGATGGCGAGCGCTGGTGGGAAAATGGCAGCCTGGCGCTGCTGTCACCGCTGCCAAGGGCCAGCCGTTATGAAAGCGAGCCGTTCTGGTGCAACGAGCACGGCGCCCACACCGTTGCTCGCAACAACTACCTCGAAGACCTCAATTTTGCCGACTACCGCAAGTTCTCATCCTCGCGTGCTTCGATCATTGTCCCCTCACATCTCTCTTTCGGTCAGATTGCCGCTACCAGCTTTTCGCCGGTCGACCGCGAGCTTGATGATCTGTCTGAAGTCTTTGCCGAGCACGGCGATTTCCTCGGCGCGGTCACTCGCCGTTTCGTTGCCAGCTATGTCAGCACGATGCGCACCCACCAGTGGATCCCAAGCGATTGCCGCCTCTCCAAGCGCGAGGTGGAATGCCTGCGCTGGGCCGCGATCGGCAAGACCGACAAGGAGATCAGCCTGATCCTGTCGCTCAGCCACGCCACCGTGCGCTACCACGTTCAGCGCGCAGGCGAGAAGCTCAACGCCGTCAACCGCAGCCAGGCGGTGTTCAAGGCCGGCCAGCTGGGTTATCTTGGGGCTGCAGCCTAACCACAGCCCCAGATCGGGCTCGCGGTGATCAGAACTTGACGCTGCCCTCCACCCCGATCAGGCGGCGCGCACCGGGCGTGATGAACGAGCCGCCGAATTCAATCGCCGGGATAACCTCGGCAACATATTTGCGGTCAAGCATGTTCTCGGCGAAGACTGACAGCCCGAAGCGATCGGTCTTGATCCCGGCGCGCAGGTTGAGCACCCCGAAAGCCTTGCGCTTGGCAACATCGTAGCGGGCATCTCCGATGAAGCCGGGCAGCCCCAGTGAGGAAATCGGCAGTAGGCCCGAGAAGATCGTTGGCCGGCTTTGATCCTGCACCGAGTGGAACCAGGTCGGGCCCGTGATCCGGTAGTCGGCGCGCAGCACCAGGTCCATGCTGTCGCTGAGCGGGGCGGTGATGTCAGTGCCCAGGTTGATCGTCCAGTCGGCGGTATAGGGTGACTTGTTGCCCACCGTGTAGGGCCGCGAGACGTTCTTTTTGATCTCGCTGTCGGTGATGTTGTACGAGCCGAACACGCGCCAGCCATCAACGATCCGGGCGGTCATGTTGATCTCGGCGCCCTTGATATCGACCCGGTCGATGTTCTAGACGACGCGCAGCAGCCCGAAGTTGCCGACGAAGAATTCGAAGAACTGCATGTCGGTAACCCGGGTGTAGTAGCCGGCGAGGTCGAACGTGACCCGCCCGTCCATCACGCTGCCCTTGACGCCGGCTTCAAACGCGCTTGAGCGTTCCTTGCGGTATTGATCGGTGATGGCGACATCGGCGTCGATCGTACCGGGCGTCACCCCGTCGTTGAAGCTGGCGTTGATGATCGCCGAGGAGCCCTGATTGTTGAACCCGCCCGATTTGAAGCCGATTCCCCAGTTGGCATAGAGGTTGAAGCTGTCCGATGGGCGCCAGCTCAGGGTGATCTTGGGCTGGAACTGCTTGAACTTTTCACTCTTGGGGGTGAGCGGCCCAAACGCCTGGCCCGGGTTGATCGGACCTCCGATGAACGGATCGGTGGCGGTCGGGACCAGCGAGCTGGAAGAGCGGTCCTCGATGTCATAGCGCAGAGCCACGCCGGCGGTGAACTGCTCGCTGGGCTTCCATTCCATTGCGCCAAAACCGGCGATGACGTCGGTCTTGAACTTGTCAGCGAGCAGCAGCGAGGTGGGGTTGGCACTGGTCGGCGCATTGTAAAGCTGCTTGATCACGCCGGCTCCGGTGTCGCCGCCCAGGCTTACCCCGACCTTGCGGTCGATGTGCAGGTAATAGGCGCCCAGCTGCCAGGAGAACGGCCCGTCGCTGTCCGAAACCAGCCGCAATTCGCCGCTGAAGTCGCGCTGGTTGCGGACCTGGTACTGGATCCCGTCGCAGGTGGTCGGGCTGTAGGGGCCGAAGGTTGAACCGTTGAAGGTAGGACCGGAAAAGATGAAGGGCACGGGCGAGGCGCCGATGTTGCCAGGTTGATTGACCGGAAAGCCGGTGAGCGCAGCGGTCGTCGCGACGCAGCTGTTGACCGTTGGAAGCGCCGCCGGTTGCGCCGCGTTGATATAGCGCGCGAAATCGGCCGATGTGCCGTCGGCCACCAGGTTCTGCTTGACGTCCGAGTATAGCGCCCAGGCAATCAGCTTCATTCCGCCGAAATCATGCTCGACCTTGGCCGAGGCATCGAAGCTCTTTTGGTCGTTGGTCGGGCGGATGTTCGAATAAAAGCGGAATGGATGGGAATTGACATTCTCGTAGAACGCCGGATTGAGCCCGGCAAACAGAGGTATGTGAAATGCCGCATTAAAGGCGATCGAGGCACCCTCAAGCTTGCTGTAGCGCGCCTTGAGATCGATCTGGGTGTCGCTGTCCATCCCGAACATCACCCGGCCGTCAATCGCCCAGACCTTCTGGTCGTCGACCGTCTTCGAATCGAGGAAGATATTGCGATAGAACCCGTCGGTGGTGCGATAGGCGCCTGACAGGACGAAGCCCGCGCCTTCGCCGATCGGCCCGGAAACGTGGGCCTGACCCTCAAAGGTCTTCTCGTTGGCATAGGAAGCTCTGGCCGCGCCGCTGAAGGTGTCGGTCGGCTTGAGGGTCTGGATCACTACGGCACCGGCCGCGGCGTTGCGGCCATAGAGCGCACCCTGCGGACCCTTGAGAATCTCGACCTGGCGAAGGGTGCCCTGGGCCTGGTTGAGCTGGGCGGTGTTGGTCTTGAGAATCCCGTCGACCACCAGCGCGATCGAGCTTTCGGCATCGCGCGCACCGTTGATGCCGCGGATGTTGATCTGGGTGTCGCCAGCCTCGGCAGTGCCGGTGACGATGGTAACGCCAGGGGTCAGCTGGACGAAGTCCTCAGCCCTGGTCGCGCCGGTCTTCTCCAGCGAAGCGGCTGACAGTACCGCGACCGAGGCCGGAACATCCTGCAGGCGCTCGTTCTGGCGCCGCGCGGTGACGATGATGACTTTACCTTCCTCCGCTTCGGCAACATCCTCGGCGGTCTGCGCCAGCGCGGGCAGGGGGGCTATCGCGCAGGCGGCGATCGAACCCAGCAGGACTGATTTGAACTTGCGCATGGTTATGCTCCCTGAATTCCCTCGTTCAGACGAGGACGTTTTCGCCACTGAAATAGACATAGACTTCCTGGAACCGGCCGTCGCGGACCCGCCAGAAATTGGTGTTGAAGAAGTTGACCTTGCTGCCGTCATGCCCAGTCAGAAGGGCCTCGAAACTGGCGGTGATCCGTCCATTCTTGTCATCGACGGTGCAAGTGAAGTCCTTGTGGACGATCTCGGCATAGGCGCCGAAGAAATCCTCGAACATGCGGCGGATCGCGTCTTTTCCGGCATGGCGGGTGAAGGCGGTCTGGACGCAAAACAACGCCTCATCGTTGAAGCAATCGAGCACTGCTGCCATGTTCTTGGCGTCGACATTGCCGAAGTAGCGCTTGATCGCGAGATCGATCAGAGCGGCCTGATCGAGAGTGGGTTCGTACTGCATCAGGCGTCCCCCACTTTCAGCAGATTGTCACCGGACATGTATACATAAACCCGGTGGAACTTGTCGCCCTTCAGGTAAAAGCGGTTGCAGTTCTCATAGCGCAGTTCCGACCCGCCGTGCGGGGTTATCAGCACGGTGAACTGCGAGCAGACCGCATTGCTTGCCGGATCGGCGGTGTGGACGAAGTTGCCGTGCCAGATCTCCGCAAAGTCGGCGAACAGCTTGACGAACATCGCCCGGATCCCCTCGTCGCGGCCGCGGTGAACGGTGTTCGAGGTAACTTCGGTGAGAATCGCATCAGCCGTGAAGCAATCGAGAACCTGGTCCAGGGCCTTGTTGTCGACCCCGTCAAAATAGCGCTTGGTGACGATGTCGATATAATAGGGGTAGGGCAGGGCCACCTGACCGGGTCCGCCTTCGCTCCAGTCCGCCATTACCCGCTTCCCTTCGTGATACCTGCATCATTGCCGACCCCAGGGAAGGGGAAGGCGAGTTTGCTGTGAGTCAGCCCAAGTTGGATCAGCAGTTCGGCCTGCTTGTATGCGACCAGCCCAGGATTTATCACCGGCACTGGCAGATTGGCTGCGAGCCAGGCGGCCGACTGGTGCATGGTGGTCGAGCCAAGCACGATCACGTCGGCGCCGTCTTCCGCGATCGCGCGCTCCGCTTCGGCCTTGAGCTTGGCGAAGATAACTTCTTCCTTGCCTTCAAGCAGTTCGGCGAGATCAGGGCGGGTCTTGATCGAACGCAGTGAGGCGACCCGCGGCCAGAAGCCGTACTCGGTCAGGGTCTTTTCGTAGAGCGGGAACCATTCGTCCCACATCGTCAGCACGGTGAACTTCTTGCCCAGCGTCATTGCCATGTGGAACGCGCACTCGCCGGGGCCGAGCACCGGGATCGAGAGCCGCGAGCGCAGCGCGCGCATGCCGGAATCGCTCACCGTGTCGATCACCACTGCCGAATAGCCCTCGTCCTCCGCGCCGATCCCGGCCTGGAACACGGTGAAATCCATCAGCATCATGTCGTGGTAGGAATCGCCCAGCGCAGCGCCCCAGGAAACCGCAGCAAATTCCGGCCTGAACCCGGGTGAGATCGCTTCCGGCGGCAGCTGCGCCGCCCGATTGGCCACCCCCGCCGCATCCATCGGGATCGGCACGATCACCTTGATGCGGTGTTCGGCGGACATTTCGGGGTGAAGCTCCCTCGTTGCTTTCCGCTTGCACTATTGTATACAGATTTGCAAAGGTCAAGCGTTGGAAGGAGATGCCATGTCGCGAGCCTCGGACCGTGCCTATGACCGGATCAGGGACATGATCCTGCAGGGTGACCTGCCGCCGGGCACGCAGATCCGCGAGGAACAGCTGGCCGAAAGCTGCGGTGTTTCGCGCACCCCGGTGCGCGATGCGTTGCGCCGGCTGGAGAGCCAGGCTTTCGTCCGTCGCAGCGAATCGCAGCGCAGCTTCGTTGCCGAGTGGTCGCTGGACGACATCGCTGATGCTTTCGAACTGCGTGCGATGCTCGAAGCGCGCGCCGCGCGGCGCGCTGCGGAGCGTATGGATCAATCTGCGATGCAGCGGCTTCGTGATTGTAATAGAATGATTTTCAAGGCCGTAAGCCAGGTTCCTGCCGACATCCAGGCATTCCTCGAAGCCAACCGCGAATTCCACGCAATCATCCTCGACAAAGCCGCCTCGCGGCGCCTGTCGTCGCTGCTTTCGGCGCTGATCGAGCAGCCGGTGATCTGGCGCACCGCGCACCATTATGGCCGCGAAGCGCTGCTGCGATCGCATGGTGAACATGAAGAATTGCTGGCGGCTTTTGCCCGCCGCGACGGGGGCTGGGCCGAGGCGGTGATGTCGGCCCACATCCACCGTGCCTACCACGCCTATGCCGATGCCCATCAGGGGCTTAGCGCCATCGACAGCGCAGTCGGAGCCTGAAATTATGTACACAAGATCAATTGAATTCGTCGAAGTTGGCCCGCGTGACGGGTTGCAGAACGAGCCACAGGTGGTGGACACGGGCACCAAGCTGGACCTGATCCGGCGTACCATCGCGGCTGGCGCGCGGCGAATCGAGGTCACCAGCTTCGTCAATCCGAACAAGGTGCCGCAGATGGCCGACGCCGAAGCGGTCTGCGCCGCGCTGCCCGAGCGCGACGACGTTACCTACATTGGCCTGGTGATGAACGCGCGCGGCGCCGAGCGGGCATTGGCGACCGGGCGGATCGACCAGCTTGGCGCGGTCTGCGTCACCACCGACACTTTTGCCATGGCCAACCAGGGCCAGACCAGCGACGGCTCGGTCGACGCCGCCGCAGAGATCATCGCCATGGCGCTGGCGGCGGGGCGAACCGGGCAGGTGACCATCGCCGCATCGTTCGGCTGCCCGTTTGAGGGTGAGGTCGAGGAAGACCGGGTGGTCGAAATGGCGGTCCGGCTGGCCGCTGCCGGCCCGGTCGAAGTGGCGCTGGCTCCTGATGGCAAGGGGCGAC
>JANOGS010000067.1:0-2801 GCA_031414115.1 Novosphingobium sp.
GCCTGCACAACGCCGCGCGCGAGCCCGAGATCGTCGACCTGTGCAATCTGCTGGTGGCAATGGGGGCGCAGATCGAGGGGATCGGCAGCAGCAACCTGACCATCCACGGCGTCCCCCGCCTGCACGGTGCCACCTACCGGGTGATGAGCGACCGGATCGAGGCCGGCTCCTACGCCTGCGCCGCGGCGATCACCGGGGGCGAGGTGTTCCTCAAGCACGCAGTGATCGAGGAGATGGACGCCACCGTCCAGGCGCTGCGCGATGCCGGGGTGACGGTCGAGCCCAAGCCGGGCGGAATCCAGGTGAGCGCTGATGGCCCGCTCAAGGCGGTAACCCTCTCCACCGCCCCCTACCCCGGCTTCGCCACCGACATGCAGGCGCAGCTGATGGCGATGCTGTGCCTCGCCGAGGGCAGCTCGGTGCTGACCGAGACGATCTTCGAAAACCGCTACATGCACGTGCCGGAGCTCAACCGGATGGGCGCGCATATCGAGACCAAGGGGCGGACGGCGGTGGTCCACGGGGTCAAGGCGTTGACCGGCGCCGAGGTGATGGCCACCGACCTGCGCGCCTCGATGAGCCTGGTGATCGCCGGGCTGGCGGCCGAGGGGGAGACGCAGGTCCACCGGCTGTATCACCTCGACCGCGGGTATGAGCGGCTCGAGGAGAAGCTGGCCTTGGTGGGGGCGGAGATTGAGCGGGTTGGTGGGGATTGATGGCTAGATTTTTCCTTTTCTGACATTAAGCTGCCAAAATTAGAGTTATGAGCCATAAAGCTGACAAGAGGGGCATAGCGATGAAGATCGCAAAGAAAACTCAGGACCGTCTTGTCGCAGGCTTGAGAAAATATCAGCCGATTGTTCGCAAGCTGGCCGAGCGGGACATTTCCGAGGCTGACACCGTTACAGTCATCAAGGACATGCTCACCGATATTTTCGGCTATGACAAATATGCCGAGCTAACGAGCGAACAGCAAATCCGAGGCACGTTTTGCGATCTGGCGATTCGTGTTGAAGGCAAAGTCCACTACCTGGCAGAGGTGAAGTCAGCCGGGACTTCTTTGAACGAGAACCACCTGCGTCAAGCGGTGAACTATGGCGCCCATCACGGAATTGAGTGGATACTGCTTACCAACGGCATCATCTGGAAGGTCTTCCGGATCAAGTTCGCGCAACCGATCGATGGGGATGAGGTCTACAGCTTTGACATGGGCACAGTCTCCGCCCGATCTGCAGACGATCTTGCCAAACTGGCCATGCTGTGCAGGGAATCTATTTCAACTGACGCCCTGCAGGCGTTCCACAAACAAGCTCAGATTCTGAACAGGTATGTGATTGCAGAACTCTTGCTTAGCGATGTGGTCGTCGGCTCGCTGCGCAGGGAAATGCGGAGGCTGTTCGATGGCCTCAAGATAGGCGACGATGATCTGCGTGTCTTGCTGACTAATGATGTTATCAAACGAGATGCGTTAGACGGCGATCAACCAAAATTGGCCAAGGCGTTGGTGAAGAAAGCGACGTCCACTCTTGCCCGAAAAGCAGCGAAGGCAGCTAGTCAATAGCAGCCCCTCCCCTTCAGGGGAGGGGTTGGGGTGGGGTCTGTCCTGCACTCGCGACGTTGCCGTGGGAGGACAGACCCCACCCCTCGATCCCCTCCCCTGAAGGGGAGGGGAAGAAGTGACTCACCCCGCTCCTAGCGCCTCCCTAAGCGCCGCGTTCATCCGGCTTTGCCAGCCCGGACCACTCCTCCGCCAGCCTTCGATCACGTCGGGATCGAGCCGCAGGGTGATCGACTTCTTGGCATCGGGTTTGGTCCAGCCGAGCGGACGACCGCGTTTGCCCTTGCCGAAGGCAGCTAGCACTTCTGGAGGCAGCACTTCTGCAGCAGGGCGGGCGCGGGCGAAATCCGCTTCGGTCCATTCCGGATTGTCGTCGTAACCGGCGGGGGGCTTGGGCTTACTCATAGCGGCGCATCTCCTTGTCATGGGCGCGGCGGTAACTTATCGCGCGGATCGTGCCCTCCGACCAGGCGAAGACCAGACAGCGGCCCTGCCCATCTACCCGCCCAAACGCGCGAAAACGCATCTCGCCATAGTCGAACCGGTCATCGACCTCGACCACGGCAAAACGGAGTTCGAAAGCGGCGGCATCGGCCAGCGACAGGCCATGTTTGGCCAGATTGATCGCGTCTTTCGCCGGATCGAATATGACTTCCACGGATTATCTGTAACTACTTTTTATTCGGTTGGCAAGAATTAAACGCAACTGCATTTAACCCAACCTTCTCGCCAGCCACGCCACCAGCCAGACCCGCACTGCCCCCGCCAGCCCCGGCGGCACCGGGGCCTTGATCCGCTCCGCGTCGATCCGCGCGACCAGAGCGTTGACCGGCAGGGCTTCGGCCTTGGCGGCCTGCTTGAGCAGTTCCCAGAACAGCGGCTCGAGGCTGATCGAGGTCTTGTGCCCGGCGATCTCGATCGAGCGCTTGAGCGGGGGGTGGAACGGGGTGGTCACGGGCCGGACTGTCAGTAAAGCCGCTCGGTCGCGTCGTTCTCGATCAGCCCTGCGATCGCCTCAACCGGGAAGGGCATCGCGGCGGCGTCCTTCATCGCCTGCGCGAACGAGGCCATGCCTTCGAGCGAGGGCCAGGCGTCGGGCTGCCACAGTTTCGAGCGGATCATGCATTTGGCGCAGTGCATGAAGGCTTCCTCGACCGTGACGGCGATGGCGAGCGCTGGGACCTTGCCCTGCGCGGCCAGCCCCGCCAGCCGCTCGGGATCGCGGATCACCTGCGCGGTGCCG
>JANOGS010000068.1:0-13829 GCA_031414115.1 Novosphingobium sp.
TCGAACACCTCGTCGAGCACTTCCTGGGCGCGGCCATCGGGGCGATCGATCTTGTTGACCACGACGATGGGCCTGAGGCCGAGCGCGAGCGCCTTGCCGGTGACGAACTTGGTCTGCGGCATCGCCCCTTCGGAGCTGTCGACCAGCAGGATGACGCCATCGACCATCGACAGGATCCGCTCGACCTCGCCGCCGAAATCGGCGTGGCCGGGGGTATCGACGATGTTGATATGGGTCCCGCTCCATTCGACCGAGGTGCACTTGGCGAGAATGGTGATCCCGCGTTCCTTCTCCAGATCGTTCGAATCCATCGCCCGTTCTTCGACCCGCTGGTTGTCGCGGAAGGTGCCGGACTGGCGGAACAGCTGGTCGACCAGCGTGGTCTTGCCGTGATCGACGTGCGCAATAATCGCGATATTGCGCAGGGGAGGCTGGGCGGACATTCTTCTGGGCTTTCTGACTGACGGGAAGGCGACGCTCGTGCTGCGCCGCAACATATGGCCGCGCCCCTAGCCGAAGCGCGGGCGCGGGGCAAGCTTAGCGGGAATTCGATTGCAATATGAGGTCAGCTGTGTTGGCTTCGCGACAGCGAACAGGCTGGAAGGGGATTTTCGATGGATTGGATGCTGCTGCCGTACAAGCGTTATGCTGAATTCACCGGCCGTTCGCGGCGGATGGAATACTGGATGTTCACGCTGTTCACGACAATTATCGTTCTGCTGCTGGTGGGGCTGATGCTGGCTGGCGGGTTTGATCTTGCCAGCCTCGACAATCCCAATGCCCCGCCGCCCGAACCGGGTCCGCTGTTTTGGCTGGGGGCTGGCAGCCTGGGAATCTGGGCCCTGGCGACGTTCATCCCAGGTCTTGCAGTCACGATCCGGCGGTTCCATGATCGTGACATGTCGGGCTAGTGGGTGCTTGGCTTTGCGGTGCTGGGCGCTATCCCTCTGGTGGGCTGGATCGCTTCGATCGCTCAGATCGTGATCTTGGCGCTTCCGGGAACCAAGGGTCCCAACCGGTTCGGCGAAGACCCGATCGATCCGACAAACGTTGACGTTTTCTCTTAAAGCTCGCGCAGCGCCTGGGTCGGCTTCGCTCTCAGCAAGGGGAGCGAGGCCGCCAGCGCGAAGCCGAGCACCAGCGCCAGGCCGGCGCCTAGTACGCCCAGCACAATCGTCCAGTCGGGCAGCCAGTCAAATTCAAACAGCTGGACCACCACCAGCCAGGCGATCGCGCTGCCCAGCGCCAGCGCAACCAGCGCCAGGACGCTGGCCAGCAGGGCATATTCGGCGAGCTGGAGAAGCAGCAGTTGCTGCCCGCTGGCGCCGAGCACGCGCAGGATGACGTTGTCATAGAGCCGTGCAGCGCGGGCTGCGGCGATCGCGCCGAGCAGCACCGCAATCCCCGCCAGCACCGCGACCGAGGCAGCGGCAAGGATCGCCAGGCTGACCTGGCGCAGCAGGTCGCGCGCCTGGGCGAGCACTCCGCCGACCTCGATCACCGAGCTTGACGGGAACGACTTCACCAACGCCCGCAGCAAGCTGCCGCGGTCGCCGCCTTCAGGCAGGTCGACCGTCGCCGCCAGGTTGTGCGGGGCGTCAGCCAAAGTGTTGGGGCTGAACACCAGCACATAATTGAACCCCATCGTGTCCCACTCGATCCGCCGGAACGAGGCGATCCGGGCGGTTCGCTCGACCCCCAGCAGGCCGATCGTCAGCTTGTCGCCGAGCTTGAGGCCGATCGCCGCCGCTAGGGCCTCATCGACCGAAACCAGCGGCTCGCCCGAGTAGTCCGCAGGCCACCACTTGCCAGCGGTGAGCACGCTGCCCTCGGGCACCCCGGCCGAATAGGTCAGTCCGCGTTCGCCGCGCAGCGGCCAGGCGCCATCGGGGATCACCTTGAGGTCGGCAACCCGGATCATGGCGCTTTCCGCCCCATAGGCCAGGATCGCCCCGCGCAGGGTCGGGACCATCTTGACCTCGGCCTTGGGCGAGAGCGCGGTCACGGTCGCGGCAAAAGCTGCGGCGCGCGGCAGGGGCACGTCGAGCACGAAATAGTCGGGCGCCTGTTGCGGCACCCGCCGTGCGATGTTGCCCTCCAGACTGGTCTGGATCGCGGCGAGCACGACGAAGGCGGAGAGGCCAAAGCCCAGCGCGGTGACCAGCGCTCCGGTTTGCGCGCCGGGGCGGTAGAGGTTGGCCAGCCCCATCCTGAGCAACGGCTGCTGCGGGCGCGGCAGCCGGGCGGCAACGTCGCGGATCGCAATGCCGAGTGCTGCGAGCAGCAGCAGCATCGCCGCCGCGCCGGCCAGGAACAGCGCGGTGACCAGCGGCTGCGCCGCGGTTGCCATCGCCAGCGCGACGATCGCCGCCAGCCCCGCGCCGACCGGTACCGCGGCATCGCGCCAGCGCCGGGCGAGCGGCGAAACCCGCGCGCGCATCAACGCCATCGCCGGGAAGTGCCGCGCGGCCAACAGCGGCGGCGCGGCAAAGACCAGCGCCACCAGCAGCCCATAGGCGCTCGCCCGGATCAGCGCGGCGGGATCGAACACAAAGCCCGGCGCTACCGGCAGCAAGCCGGCCAGCGCTCCCCCAAGCAACGGCGTGACCAGCACCCCAGCCGCCAGCCCGGCCACGCTCCCCACCACGGCCGCAGCGGCGACCTGCAGCAGGTAGATCCGGGAAATGTCGCCACTGGTCGCCCCCAGCACCTTGAGCGTGGCGATCGCGCCGCGCCGCGCTTCAAGGTAAGAGGACACCCCGCCGCCGATTCCGATCCCGGCGATCACCAGCGCGGCCAGCCCGACCAGCACCAGAAACTCGCCCATCCGCGAAACGAACCGTTCGGCCCCCGGCGCGGCGCGATCACGGGTGCGGATCTCAAACCCGGCCGAAGGGAAGGCTTTGCCCAGGCTGGCAGCGACCGCGCGGGGATTGACCTGCGCCGGCAAGGCGACGCGGGTGCGCGAACGGTACATCGCCCCCGGAGCGGTCAGCCCGGCGCTTTCGGGATAGCCGGCGCGAACGATCACCACCGGGCCAAGGCTGAAACCTTCGCCCAGCCGGTCAGGCTCGGCGGCGATGATCCCGCCGACGATCAAGGTACCGGTTCCGATCGCCAGCCTGTCGCCCGGGGCCAGGCCAAGCCGCTGCGCCGCGCCTTCGGAAAGCCAGGCGGTACTCGGCGGCGGCGCGTTGACGCCGCGCCCGTCGCTCAGCTTGAGCTGCCCGACCAGCGGGTACTGGTCATCGACCGCCTTCAGTTCGATCGGCGCGGCCAGATCGCCGGAGCGGGCCATCGCCTGCAGGCGCAGCCCGCTCGAGACCGGGCCAAGCTTGTCCAGCGCCTTGCGCTCTTCGACTGTCAGTGCGCGCTGCCACAGCGAAACCTCCAGATCACCGCCAAGGATCAGCCGTCCGCGCGACTCGAGCTCCTCTTCGATCGCTCCGGTCAGCGTTCCGATCGCCGCCAGCGCGCCGACGCCCAGGAACAGGCAGACCAACAGCAGCCGCAGCCCCCGGAACCGCGCCGATAGGTCGCGCCGGGCAAGCCGCCAGGCGGTGGACCAGGGGAGGGAAGCGCTCACTTTGCCAAGCTATCGCTGGCGATCCGTCCGTCGGCCAAAGCCACGACCCGCTCGCAGCGCTCGGCGAGTTCCGGATCGTGGGTGATGATCACCAGGGTCGCCCCGGCCTCGGCCCGGCGGGCGAACAGCAGGTCGATGATCGTGTGGCCGGTGGCGGCATCGAGATTGCCGGTCGGCTCGTCTGCAAAGACCAGCGCGGGACGCGGTGCGAGCGCGCGAGCGATGGCGACGCGCTGCTGCTCGCCGCCAGAAAGCTGCGCCGGGTAGTGATCGAGGCGGTGGCCAAGCCCGACTGCCGCAAGTTCCGCTGCGGCGCGGGCGCGGGCATCGGCCATCCCCGCCAGTTCCAGCGGGGTCATGACGTTTTCCAGCGCTGTCATGGTCGGCAGCAAGTGGAAGGCCTGCAGCACCACCCCGATCCGCCCGCGCCGGGCCATGGCCAGGGCATCCTCGCCCAGCTTGGCAAAGTTTTCACCGGCGACGCTGAGTTGGCCGGATGTCGCGCGTTCGAGCCCGGACAGCACCGCCATCAGGCTCGACTTGCCCGAGCCCGAGGGGCCGAGCAGTGCCAGAGTCTGGCCCAACGGCACAGCCAGGTCGATTCCGCGCAGGATCTCTACCGCGCCGCTGCCTTCGCCAAGGGTGAGGGTAAGGTTTGTGGCGGCAATCGCCAGGGAGGGACTTGTCACGGCGCCGCTTTGCCATAGCTAGGGGGAAAGGCAAGGAGGTTGCTCGATGAAACGGATATGGGCATCGGCGATGGTCGTTGCGGCGCTGGCGCTGGGCGCTTGTCAGCGCGAAGCGCCGGCACCGCAGCCCTCTGCGCAGGCTGCGACGCTGCCCGCACCGCAGGGCGAAGAGGTGGCGATCATGGCGCTGGGTGACAGCCTGTTCGCCGGATATGGGCTTGAGCCGGGGCAGAGCTACCCAGCGCGGCTCGAAGCGGCGCTGCGCGCGCGAGGGATCAACGCGCGGATCGCCAATGCCGGGGTTTCGGGCGATACCACCGCGGGCGGTTTTCAGCGGCTCGCGTTCGCGCTGGACGGGCAGGCCAGGCCACCCGATCTGGTCCTGATCAGCTTGGGCGGCAACGACATGCTGCGCGGTATCGCCCCGGCCGAAACCCGCGCCAACCTTGATGCAATCCTGACCGAGCTGGGTGAGCGCAAGATCAAGACGGTCCTGTTCGGCATGCTCGCAGCGCCCAATCTGGGTGCGGACTATCGCGGGGCATTCGATCCGATCTATCCGGCGCTGGCGAAGAAGCACGACGCCGCGCTGGTCCCGTTTTTCCTCCAGCCGCTGATCGGCAAGCCGCAGCTGATCCAGGGCGACCGGATCCATCCGACGCGCGAAGGGGTTGAGCTGCTGGTGGCGGATACGGTGGACGAGGTGGCCGCCGCCGCCGCTAAATAGGTTCCGCCACGCCTTCGCTCACCTGCCAGACCGCCGCCTCCCCGGCAATCGCCTCGAATGGCGCCAGCTCTGTCCCGGTCAGCCAGACCTGGGCGGTGCCGGCGCGCAACCGTTCGAACAGCGCGGCACGGCGCACGGGATCGAGGTGGGCGGCGACTTCGTCGAGCAGCAGGATCCCGGGGCGATCAGGATCGAGCAAGCCGGTATGGGCAAGGGTAATCGCGATCAGGAGCGCTTTCTGCTCGCCGGTCGAGCATTCGGCGGCCGGCTGACTTTTGCCCGCCATTGTCACCGCCAGTTCGTCGCGGTGCGGACCTACCAGGGTGCGCTGCGCTGTGCGGTCGCGGCGGCGGCCTTCAGCCAGTGCAGTTGCAAGATCGTTGTGAGCGAGCGGACCGCCGGGCAGATAGGCCAGCTCGGGCCGGGCGAACGGACTGTCGGGCAGGTCGGCGAGCGTCGCAGACAGGCGCGCAACAAGCCTGATCCGCGCTGTGGCCACCAGCGCTCCGGCCTCGGCCAACTGCCCCTCGATGCCATCGAGCCAGGCCGGATCGGGCTCGGCAGGTTCGGCGAGCAGCCGGTTGCGTTCGCGCAGCGCGCCTTCAAGCCGCGCGGCGTTGCGGGCGTGGCCGGGTTCGAGCGCGAGCACCAGCCGGTCGAGGAAGCGCCGCCGCGCGCCGGCGCCCTCGGCAAACAACCGATCCATCGCCGGAGTCAGCCAGCCGACCGAGAGCCACTCGCCAAGCTGAACCGCCGGGGCTGCGGCGCCGTTGACCTGAACCACCCGGCGGTTGGGCCGTTCGGGCCGCACCCCGGTGCCGAGCTGTACCCCGCTGGCCAGCTCAGCGCTGACCGCGAAGCCCTCGGTGCTGGCGTGTGCAGGCATCTCGGCCAATCCCGCGCGCCTCAGTCCGCGTCCCGGCGCCAGCAGCGAAAGTGCTTCCAGCACATTGGTCTTTCCCGCGCCGTTGTCGCCAACCAGCAGATTGAACTGTCCTGTTCCCTCGAGCCGGGTGGCGCGGTGGTTGCGAAACTGGGTGAGGGTGAGCCGGGTGAGCGCCATGGCTGGCAGCGATAGAGCGAGCCACCCGCCAAAGTCACGCGAAAGACGAATGCCGAATGTTGGGAAAAATTGCCAACACTCGGCGTTCATCTGCGCGCAAGAATTGGTTCATTCTGCGGAAAGCTCTGATTTCTGGTATTTTACCGAAACTGGCACGGGCCATGCAGAGTATCTGGCATCTGCGGATTGGCCGCAGGAACCATTCACCAGAAGGACAAGATCATGACCAAGAACTCGACTCTCAGCAGCCGCTTCGCCGCCGCCGCCACCGCCCTCGCGCTGTCGTTCGTGCTGATCAGCGCCACCGTAACCATGCCGGCCGAAGCCAATGCCAGGACCGTCTATGTCGGGGTCGTCGCGTGAGCTCGCTCGATCGCACCCGCACCGGCATGACCAGCCGCAGCTTCCGCCTCGATCGCAGCACTGCCAAATTCATGGGCGTGTGCGGCGGGATCGCCAACTACTTCGGCTGGGACGCCAACCTGGTCAGGGTCGCCTGGGTGCTCGGAACCCTGCTCGGCTTCGGCTCGCTGATCCTGGTCTACCTCGCGATCGGCCTCATCGTCGATTGAGGAAGATCGCGGTGAGGCCCCGCCCTTTCGTGGGCGGGGCCCTTTACGACGCTTTCGAGAACGGCGAGAAATCAGTCCCCTCGTCAAACACGTCGACCCCTTCGCGGGCCTTGAACCAGCCGACCACGCCGTAGGTCACCGGGGTCAGCGCCGCTTCCCACAGCACCTTGAGCAGCCAGTTGGTGACCATTACGGTCAGCACCTGCTCGGTCGACCAGATCCCCAGGAATGCCACTGGATAGAAAATCAGGCTGTCGACCGCCTGGCCGAAGAAGGTCGAGCCGATCGTGCGGCTCCACAGGTGCCTGCCGGCGGTGAGGATCTTCATTTTGGCAAGCACGAACGAATTGACGAATTCACCCGCCCAAAACGCCAGGATCGAGGCGGCGACAATCCGCCAGGTCGATCCAAACACGCTTTCGTATGCTGCCTGGCCGTCCCAGCCATCGGCTGGAGGCATCGCGACAACGACATAGCTCATCAAGGCCATGAACAGCAGCGCGCCGAACCCCATCCACACGCAGCGCCGGGCATTGGCATAGCCGTAAACCTCGGTCAGCACGTCGCCGATCACATAGGACAGCGGGAAGAACAGGATCCCGGCGCCGAAGGTGAAGCCGCCGACCGTCGCCAGCTTGGCCGCCCCGATCAGGTTCGAAAGCAGCAGGATCGCAACGAAAGCCGCCATCACAAAGTCAAAATAGCGGAAGTGCCGGCGCGCGCCGGTGGTGCCGTCGACCCGGGTGAGATGCTTGCTCATCACTGCTTGCTAGCCGGGTTTGCACGGCGCGCAAAGCCCGCCTATTGGAGGCCCGGCGCGCGCCCGTAGCTCAGCTGGATAGAGCGCGAGACTTCTAATCTTGAGGTCGCAGGTTCGACTCCTGCCGGGCGCGCCATTTCCTCTCGCAGCTGCCCAAAGCGTGACGCCCGTCACGGCCTTGTAACGGGAAAATCCTTAATACCGATTCGCGACCCGACCGGTGGAATGAGCGCCACCGGCACCTTCAACACCCCCGCGCATTCGTGCGCGGGGGCTTTTTTATCCACGCATGGCGCCCGACAGCGGCTCGCCCGTGACCGGGTAACCGACGTCCTCTGGGATCGCCAGCCAGCGTTCGCCCTCGCGCTCTACCATGAAGGGGGTGATCATCTGCACCGGGTACTGCGCGACATGAGCCAGCGCCGCGCCGAAATCATCGAACAGCGCCAATCGCTCCAGATTGCGCCGGGTCGGGAAGATCACCTTGATCTGCTCCTGCTCGGCCAGTTCGAGCGCTTCGGCAGCGCTGGCCCAGAACAAGTGGGTGTTCTCGGTCGCGTCGACCAGCAGGTCGACCGCACCGGTACCCAGATCGGTCAGGTAGAATCGGGTGTCGAACACCCGCACCTCGCGGTGCTTGGGGCGCCAGCGGGCAAAGGGGACCAACGCGTCAAGATCAAGGCTCCAGCCGAATTCAGCCAGCACCGGGGCTAGCTCGCCCGCCTCCAGCAGCAGCGCGCGGGCGCGCAGAGCTTCTTCCAGACTGGCTTGCCGGTCGATCCCGACGGCGAGCCCGGTTTCTTCAAGCGTTTCGCGCACCGCCGCGATCCGCGCGGCCCACTCCTCGCGGGCGTCCTCATCGCTCGCGCCGAGCATCTCGGCGAGGACGCGGTCGGCCGCGTCGACCCGGCCGCCGGGAAATACCGCCGCGCCCCCGGCAAAGCTCATGCTGGCGGCACGTTCGACCATCAGCAGCTGCGGCGGGCCGCCGCCCGGCGCATTGCGAAAGATCACCAGAGTGGCGGCGGCGACGGCGGGAGGCATTTCGCCATCATCCGCGAACAGTGTTTCGATGGTCATGTCGGTGCCACGCTGCAATCCCGCGCCGGCTTTGCCAAGCGAAATATCACTGCCGTGCGCGCTCGAGTAGTGTCGGGCCTCTTTACAGATGATCGCCGATTCGGATTAAAGTTAACATTTAAGTGATTGAAATATAATCTGTATATAGTTTTGGCACGGTCCATGCTTCATGGTCTGTACCCCCAAGTAGTCTCGAATGAGGCGGGGCCGCCCCCTGGTCTCCGCAGTCCCGCCTCCCCGAGCTTCCCCCAAAATCCCCACCGGAAATGGCCGCAACCGAGGCGGGTCAATGTCATGTGATCAGGGCCTCAGAGTCAATTTCCGCTTAACCGCGGGATAACCCCTCCTTGACACCTCGCAGCTAGACTTGGTGGGCGGCGTGACTTGAGGGCCGCAGCCACGGCGCCAGCGGGGAGTTTCGTTTACTTGAGCCTTGCGGCCATCCAGCACCTTGACCGGCGCCGAACCCGTCTGTTCGGACCGATCATCGCCATGACCTTCGGCGGTCTGGCGCTGCTGGTCGCGCTGTCGGTGTTCCTGATCCAGCGTTTCGACAGCGAATCCTCGAAGCGCGAGGCGGTGATGGTCGAACACGGTTTCGCCCGCCAGATTGACGAGCTCGATGCGGTCGTTGCGACTCAAGTCAGCTGGGACGCCGCCATTCTCAACCTCGATCACCGGCTTGATTCCAATTGGGCCGAACTCAACATCGGCAGCTATCTCTATACCTTCAACGGTTTCACCCGGGCCTTCGTGGTCGATGGCGAGGGCCGGGCAATCTACGCCTCGGTTGACGGCAGATTGGCCGGGACTGATCGGTTCGCTCCGTTCGCACCAGTCGTTGCGGCGCTGCTTCCGGCCATTCGTGCGGCGGAAGCCGCCCGCCCGGCGCCGGGCAAGCGAGCGGGCGAACACAACGTCCTGGTGCCGCCGATCGAGGCCAACGGCGTTGCCCGGGTTGATGGCCAGGTCTACGTCGTTATCGCCAGCCTGGTGCAACCAGATTTCGGCAACTACCTGCCCAAGGGGCCGCGGGCGCCAGTGGCGATTCTGGCCAAGCCGATTGATGTGCCGATGCTCAAGGCGTTCTCTCAGCGTTATTTGCTCGAGGACTTGCGGCTTTTGGAACCGCGCCATGCCGCAAATGCCAGCGGTAGTCTGTTGCTCCGCAATCGGGACGGGCAGCCGGTTGCGGCGATGACCTGGGCGGCGCGCCGTCCGGGCACGCTGCTGTTCAAGAAGCTGGCCGTTCCGCTGCTGCTCGCGCTTCTGGGCATGGGATTGGGTGCCTGGCTGATCATGCGCCGGGGTGCTGCCGCCGCGAACGAGCTCTTCGCCAGCGAGGCCCGCGCCAAGCACCTCGCCTATCATGATGCCCTGACCGGCCTGCCCAACCGTGCGATGTTGTTCGAACGGTTGCGCCCGATGCTGCTGAACCTCGAGACCACGAGCGAAGGACTGACCATCCTGTGCCTGGATCTCGATCGCTTCAAGGAAGTCAACGATACGCTTGGCCACCATGCCGGCGACTTGCTGATCGTGGAAGTGGCGCGGCGGCTGCGCCTGGTTTGCGGCGACGAGGCGCTGATCTCGAGGCTTGGCGGCGACGAGTTCGTCGTGTTGCTGTCCCATTCCGACCCGGCCGGGGTGGAGCAGCTGGCCGAACGAGTGCTGGAGGCGATCCGCATGCCGGTGACCAGCGAATATGGCCTGACCGAAGTCAGCGGTTCGATTGGTTTGGCGATCGTTTCCCAGCCTGGGATCGAGCCGTCCGAAGCGCTGCGCCGGGCCGATCTGGCGCTTTATCGCTCAAAAGATCTGGGCCGGGGCTGTGTCACCCTGTTCGAGCCTGAGATGGATGCCACCTTGCGCAGCAAACGTTCGCTCGAGACCGATCTGCGCAGCGCATTGAGCGATGGTTCGCTGCACCTGGTCTATCAGCCGCAGGTCGACCGCGCCGGCAACATCGCCGCAGTTGAAGCGCTGCTGCGCTGGACCCATCCGGTGCGCGGAGTGATCCCGCCCGGTGTATTCGTGCCGCTGGCCGAGGAAAGCGGGCTAATCCTTGGGTTGGGCGAGCTGGTGCTGCGGCAGGTCTTCGCCGAGACCAGCCATTGGCAGGGTGTCCGGGTGGCAATCAATGTCTCGGCGGTGCAAATGCGCGCGCCGGGTTTTGCCGCGCTAGTCACCCGGATCGCGGCACACGCTGGGGTCGATCCAAGCCGCTATGAGATCGAGCTGACCGAAATCGCCTTGCTGGGCGATGATCCGGTTACCGCGAGCAATATCGAGGCATTGAAGCGGCTGGGGTTCTCGCTGGCGCTCGACGATTTTGGTACGGGCTACTCAAGCCTCTCAGTCCTCCAACGATTTGCCGTCGACTAGATCAAGATCGACCGCTCATTCGTGTCTAGCCTGGGCGGCGCGAACGAGGCCGAGGCCTTGGTCGATGCCATGGTCAAGCTGGCGCGCGCGCTCAACCTCAGCGTGATCGCGGAAGGTGTTGAAACCGAGCGGCAAATGGAACGGCTGATCGCCTGTGGCTGCACCGAATTTCAAGGGCACCTGACCGGCATGCCGATGATTGCGGCGCGGCTGGAAATCCTGATTGGTGCGGCGCCGGCTGCTGAACGCGAGAAGATCAGCCTGCGGGGCTGAGTCCGGATTCGGCCATCAGCTGGTGCAGTTCGCCGGCCTCGTACATTTCAATCATGATATCGCTGCCGCCGACAAACTCGCCCTTGACGTAAAGCTGGGGGATCGTCGGCCAGTCGGAAAAGGACTTGATTCCCTGGCGGATCTCCATGTCCTGAAGCACATCGACGCTCTCATAGGTCACGCCAAGATGATCGAGGATCGCGATCGCGCGGCTGGAAAATCCGCACTGCGGGAACAGCGGCGTACCCTTCATGAACAGCACCACCGGATTGGCGGCGACGATTTCGGCGATACGGCTATTGGCTTCGGACATGACTTGGCTCCTCGCCTGTCAGGTGGGGACGGCGGTGGTCAGTTGCAAGGCGTGCAGCTCGCCGCCCATCCGTTCGCCCAGCGCGGCGTAGACCAGCTTGTGCTGAGCGATCCGGGGCTTGCCGGCAAACGCGGCGGAAACGACATGGGCGGCCCAATGGTCGTTGTCGCCGACCAGATCGGTCATGGTGATCACGGCATCGGGCAGCGCGGCCGCGATCAGCGCTTCGATCTCTGCCGCAGGCATGGCCATGGGTTCAGGCCTCGCCCATCAGCGAGCGCTTGGCCTCAACCGCCTTGGCATCCAGCGCGGCGCGGATTTCGGCATCGTCGATCTCGACCCCGGCCGAGGTCAGGTCGCCCAGCAGCTTGCGGATCACGTCCTCGTCGCCGGCTTCCTCGAAATCGGCCTGGACAACGGCCTTGGCATAGCCTTCAGCCTCGACCGCCGAGAGCCCCATCTTCTCCGCCGCCCAGGCACCGAGCAGCTTGTTGCGCCGCACCTGGATACGGAAATGCACTTCCTCGTCGTGGGCGTACTTGGCTTCTTCGGCGCGCTCGCGATCGTTGAAATTGGTCATGGTCGGTCCTCGTGAAGAGTCGTCGGGTCTGCGATAGGTCGGCGGGGGCCGGGCATCAATCCCCGATCGTTACCACCACTTTGCCGATCGCCTTGCGTTCACCCAGCATGGCAATCGCCTCGCCGCCGCGGGCAAGCGGGAAAGTGGCGGAAACCCTGGGCTTGATCTGGCCGGCCTGGAGCAACTCGAACAGCTTGGCGATGTGTGCCGCGTTGGCTTCGGGATCGCGTGCTGTAAACGCGCCCCAGAACACCCCGCAGACATCACAGCTCTTGAGCAAGGTTAGGTTGAGCGGCAGCCGGGCGATTCCGGCGGTGAAGCCGACCACGCAGAACCGCCCTTCCCAGGCGATCGAGCGGACCGCGGGTTCGGAATAATCGCCGCCGATGATGTCATAGATCACGTGCGCGCCTTCGGGGCCGCAGGCCGCCTTGAAGGCCTCGGCCAGGGCCTTCGACTGATCCTTGTCGAGCGGCGCGCGGGGATAGATCACCACTTCGTCGGCTCCGGCCTCGCGCACTGCGGCGGCCTTGTCTTCGCTCGACACCGCGGCGACGACGCGCGCGCCGTAGGCCTTGCCCAGCTCGACTGCGGCCAGCCCGACCCCGCCCGCCGCGCCCAGCACCAGCAGGGTTTCCCCGGCCTTGAGGTGCCCGCGATCGAGCAGCCCGTGCATGTTGGTGCCGTAGGTCATCAGCAGCGAAGCGCCGACTTCGAAGCTCGCATCCGCTGGCAGCGGCCAGATCCGCCCTTGCTCAGCCAGCACCTGTTCGGCCAGACCGCCATTGCCTAGCATGGCAATCACCCGGTCGCCCGCCTTCCAGCGGGTCACCCCGTCGCCCACCGCATCAACCACGCCGGCAACCTCGCCGCCCGGGGAATAGGGCCGCGGCGGTTTGAACTGGTAGAGGTCCTGGATCATCAGCACGTCGGGGAAGTTGATCGAGCAGGCCCTGACCGCAATCCGCACCTGGCCGGGGCCCGGGGCGGGGCTTTCAATCTCGTCGAGAGTCAGCGTTTCGGGTCCGCCGGCGGCGTGGGTACGAAGGGCTTTCATGCGGGTACTCCCTGTGACAGCCAGGGACGCTGGGCCCGGCTGGTGTTTTCATAGTCGGAAATCGCCGCGTCGCGGGCCATGGTCAGGCCAACCTCGTCGAGGCCGTTCAGCAGGCAATGCTTGCGGAACGGGTCAATCTCGAAAGCGAAGCGATCCTGGAACGGGGTGGTGACGGTCTGGCTTTCCAGATCGATCGTGATCGGATCGGTCCGGGCCACTTCCAGCAGCCGGTCGATCGCTTCCTGGGGCAGCACCACAGTCAGGATCCCGTTCTTGAAGGCGTTGCTTGAGAAGATGTCCGAATAGCTCGGCGCGATCACTGCGGTGATGCCCAGGTCAAGCAGCGCCCAGGCGGCATGCTCGCGGCTCGATCCGCAGCCGAAGTTGTCGCCGGCGATCAGGATCGGGGCGCCCTTGTTGGCGGGGGCGTCGAACAGGTTGTCGGGATCCTGGCGCAGGCCTTCGAAGGCACCCTGACCCATCCCGTCGCGGGTGATGGTCTTGAGCCACTTGGCCGGAATGATCACGTCGGTATCGACGTTCTTGGCGCCGAACGGGATCGCCCGGCCTTCGACCTGCCTGACCGGATCCATCAATCGGTTTCCGGCGCGTCTTCGGGGTGGGGAGGGCGCTTCTCAGCTCGCTCCTTGCGCCGCGAGGCATAGAGCAGTGCTGCGGCGAGCGCCGCCGAACCGATCGCAGCGCCGGCGAGGGCGGCCTTGCCGGTCCAGTTGCTCTTCTCAG
>JANOGS010000069.1:0-1507 GCA_031414115.1 Novosphingobium sp.
TCGCTTACGTTGCTGGCCTGTCTGGCAGCCTTGCCTTCAATCTTCGCGGTCTCGGGCCTGCCGTGGCCCAAGGTGCTGCCCAATCCCACGGTCAACCTCGGGCTCGATCTCGCCGGCGGTAGCCACATCCTGCTTGAGGCCGATGCCGGGCAGGTCCGCCGCATCCGGCTTGAGGCGATGGAAGAGGATGTCCGCAATCGACTGAAAAACGCCGATCCGCAGATCCGCCATGGCGATATCTCGACCAAGGACGGCACCGTCAGCGTGCTGTTGGCCGATCCCAGCCAGGCCGATGACGCGCGCGAAGTGCTGCAAACCCTGACCAGCGGCGCCAGCCTGACCGGTCAGCGCGACTGGAACCTTGATGTGCTCGACAGCGGTGGCCGCGTCGTCCTCGCCCCGACCCAGGCCGGGCTCGATCTGGCAGTCAGCCAGGCGATGGAGACCGCCACCGAAGTGGTGAGGAAGCGGATCGACGCACTCGGAACCCGCGAGCCGACGATCATTCGTCAGGGTGACGACCGCATCGTCGTCCAGGTTCCCGGGCTCAAGGATCCGGCGGCGCTCAAGCAGTTGCTCGGCCAGACCGCCAAGCTTGAGTTCAAGCTGGTCGACGGAACCGCACTGCCCAGCGAAGTCGAGCAGGGGATTGCCCCGCCGGGCAGCGAAATCGTCCCCTGCGCCGACGACCGGGCCTGCGGCGGCGTTACCACGATCGCGGTAAAGCGGCTCGGCGGGATCAAGGGCGACCGGCTGACCAATGCCCAGCCGGGCAATGACCAGCAGAACAACCAGCCGATCGTCGACATCACTTTCGACAGCCAGGGCGGCGCCAAGTTTGCCAAGCTGACCACCGAGAACGTCGGCAAGCCGTTCGCGATCATCCTCGATGGCACGGTGATCTCCGCCCCGAACATCAACGAGCCGATCCTGGGCGGTCGGGCGCAGATTTCGGGCAGCTTCACCAGCGAGAGCGCCAACCAGCTGGCGATTTCGCTGCGCTCGGGCGCGCTGCCGGTCGATCTCACGGTGATCGAGGAACGCACCGTCGGGCCAGACTTGGGCGCCGATTCGATCCGCAAGGGGATGATCGCGTTCGGCATCGGCTCGCTCGCTCTGGCGGCGTTCATGCTGGTCACTTACGGCCGCTTCGGGATCTACACCTGCGCCGCGCTGGTGCTCAACACGGTGATGATCCTGGGGATCATGGCGGTGATCAACACCACGCTGACCCTGCCTGGAAACGCCGGCTTCGTGCTGACGATCGGCGCCGCGGTTGATGCCAACGTGCTGATCAACGAGCGGATCCGCGAGGAGCGGGCGCGGGGCCGCAAGGTGATCCAGGCGGTCGAAACCGGCTACAAGGAAGCCAGCCGGGCGATCTTCGATGCCAATATCACCAATATCATCGCCGCCGCGCTGATGTTTTTCTTCGGCTCGGGCCCGGTCAAGGGCTTCGCGGTGGTGCTGGCGATCGGCATCGCCACTTCGGTGTTCACAGCGGTGA
>JANOGS010000070.1:0-9978 GCA_031414115.1 Novosphingobium sp.
TCAAGCGCGCGCTCGATCTGGGCGCGGCGGCGCTGATCCTGGTCCACAACCACCCTTCGGGATCGCCCGAACCAAGCCGCGCCGATGTAACCGTGACCAATCGCATTGCCGAGGCGGGGCGGCTATTGGGCATCACGGTCCACGATCACGTGATTGTCGGCAAAGAAGGTCACGTCAGCCTGAAAGCAAGAGGACTTGTATGACCGAGACTGCGCGCGAAAACCCCGGCCCGATGCTCAGCGGGATCAAGGTGCTGGACCTGACCACCGTGGTGTTCGGGCCCTATTGCACCCAGATCATGGCCGACCTCGGCGCCGAAGTGACCAAGGTCGAAAGCCCAGGCACTGGCGACATGGCGCGCATCACCGGCGCCGCCGCAGTCACCTCGGGAATGTCGCCGCTGTTCATGGCCTACAACCGCGGCAAACGCTCGATCGCGCTCGACCTCAAGTCCGCGGACGATGCCGCGATCATGCGCCAGCTGATCGCCGAGGCCGACGTGATGGTGGTCAACGTTCGCGGCAAGGCGCTCGACAAATTGGGACTCGGCTACGAAGCAGTGCGAGCGATCAAGCCGGACATTGTCTATGTCCACTGCGTCGGCTTCGGGCAGGACGGCCCCTACGCCGATCAACCCGCCTATGACGACGTGATCCAGGCGGCGAGCGGGGCAACCTCGCTGCTGCCGCGGGTCGACGGCAATCCGGCGCTGCGGTTCCTGCCGATGCTGGTGGCCGACAAGGTTTCCGGCTTGCACGCCGCCTATGCAACGCTGGCTGCGCTGTTCCACAAGCAGCGCACCGGCGAGGGGCAGCGGGTCGAAGTGCCGATGCTCGAGGCGTTCGCCAGCTTTACCCTCAGCGAGCACCTCGGCGGGCTGACCTTCGATCCGCCGGTCGGCCCGGCCTGTTACAACCGATCGCTCGAACCCGACCGCCAGCCCTTCCCGACCAAGGACGGGCATATCGTCATGATCCCCTTCTCTTATGAATCGTGGAAGAGCTTGTTCGAATTGCTGGGCGACCCCGAATTCATCGCCGATCCGCGCTATGAAGATACCGCCACGCGGGTTGCCGCCTGGCCGCAGCTGTTCCAGCGGCTGGCCGAGCTGACCCCGCGGCGGACCACCGCCGAGCTCCTCGAACGCTGCCACCTCGTGCAGATCCCGGCGCAAGAAGCGCGTCAGATCGAGGGCGTGTTCGACGATCCACACCTCGCCGCCACCGGCTTCTTCCGCCGCCGCGAGCATCCGAGCGAAGGCGCCTGGGTGGAGCTCGCGCAGCCGGTCAAGTTCGGGGCGATGGCGCCGCTTGAGTTGTCGCAGCCGCCCAATCTCGATGCCGACGGGCCCGCGATCCGCGCCCGGCTGGCGGCCAAGCCCAGCTGACGGGCGATGTGCGTCGCCGCGATTGCCTGGGATGCGCACCCACGCTGGCTGCTGGTGGCGGCAGGCAATCGCGATGAGTTCCACGGGCGATCTGCGGCGGCTCTTGCCGAGTGGGGCAACGGCGTTATCGCCGGCCGCGATCTGCAGGCGGGCGGGACTTGGTTGGGGGTCACAACTGGCCGCTTTGCGCTCGTCACCAATCGCCGCGCCGAGGGATATCCGCACCCCGGTATGGCTTCGCGCGGGGCACTGGTGACCGATTACCTGGAGGGCATGGAACCAGGCGATGGCGCGGCGATGAACCCGTTCAACCTGATCACCGCCGGGCCCGACGGCGCGCACTTGCTGACCAATTTCCCCGGCCCTGACCGCCGCGTCCTGACCAGCGGGATCCACACCCTCTCCAACGGCGGGCTCGACGAGCTGTGGTACAAGGAGGTGCGGCTTGCCAACGCGCTGGAGCGCTGGCTGGCCGTCGACGCTGAACCGGAGGCGCTTCTGGAGGACTTGCGCGATCCCCTGCCTGATCCAGAGCAGGGCGACGCACCGTTTTCCTCGGTATTCATCGTCCACCCGGACTACGGCACCCGCTGTTCGAGCGTGGTGGCAGTGGATCGCGAGGGTCGAGGGGTCATTATTGAGAGCAGTTTCGATTCTGCGGGCGCCGAGACCGGCACTGTCAGCCTCAACTTCAGCTGGCCCTAAAACCCCCGCTCGGCCATCCAGCCCTGCAAGATTCCCACCGCCTGTGGCAGCAGGTCAGGCCGCGAGATGTAGTAATGATCGGCGTCCTTGACGTCGTGGTAGACCTTGTCCTCGCTCCCCAACGCCGCGAACAGCAGCTGGGCGTGGCTCGGGGTGCAGGCGAGATCGGCGGTGTTGTTGAGCACCAGTGCGGGTACCGAAACCCCGGCGCCATTGGTCAGGCCGTTGGCCTGCGAGAGATCAAAGGACCACTGCGACAGCCACGAGCGCGCGGTGGTGAAGCGCGCCAGCCCAACCGGCCCGTCGTTCACCACCCGGGGATCGCCGAGGTAGCAGGTGTAAGGCTCACGGTCCGAAGGGTCCTGCGTGGGGTCGAGCCAGCGCAGATCGCACATCGTCCCCTGGACGGTGAAGCAGCGCTCGCCATCGGGCACGTCCGAGCCCCGCACTTCCGCCAGAAGCGCCTCCGCCTTGGCGGTGATCCGCCGGTTGCGCGCGATCTGCGCGGCGCGGAAACGCTCGACGAATTCGGCGGTGAACGGCGCCTTGTTTGGGCAATCCCGATGGTGGATGTTGAGTTCGAGATCGCGTTCGAACGGCCGTTCCTCGTCCAGCACCGAAGGGTCGAGCCATTCGGTCATGGTCACCGCCCGGCTGATATGTGCGGCGAGCAGCATCACCCCGTCGGCCGGGACCAGCCCGAAGTCCTTGAGCCCCACCGCATCGCCAGCCGGGGTCTGGGTGATCGTCGGATGCTCGGCCTGGTCCTGGTAGAACAGCGACAGCGAACCCCCGCCCGACCAGCCGCCCAGGATCACCTGCTCGTACCCGAAGCGCTGCTTGAGATCGCGAATAGCCGTGCCGAGATCGAGCACGCACTTTTCCATGATCAGCGCAGTGTCGTTGCCGCGGTAGCGCGGATTGACATAGATGCAGTGCGTCCCCGCCGCCGCCAGCGCGCTGACCAGCGGCAGGAAACTGCCCCCGCCGATCGGGTGTGAGAACACGATCACGCTGCGCGCCCGCTCCTGCTCCTTCGGACGAATCCGCATGCACTCGATGAACACCCGGCCGGTGGGCCCGCCGTAGGTGTCCTTGAACGGCGATGGGTCCTTGTAGCCGATGCCATAGGGTTCGCGGATGATGTCCATGGGGCGAAAGGTGGCTGGGATTGGCGGCGTTGTCGAGAATTTCGTTCGCGCAGTGGCGCAGGGGCGCAGAGGAGAAGGAAGGGGAGACTCGCACGAAGACACGAAGACACGAAGATGTCGCGCCGGACCGCAGGCCTCCTCAATCAAACCATCCTCCCGCCATGTTGTGACGGTCGATCGCCATGCAGCTTCGCCGCAATCGTGACCTCTTCGTGCCTTCGTGTCTTCGTGTGACCAACTGTTCTCCGCGCCTCTGCGCCTCTACGCTAACCAAATCTGCTGACTCCAGCCGATCGACCATGCTAGCCTCCCTCCACAACCGGAGAGCAAACCGATGCGCACCCAGCAGCCCGATGGCATTCACCACATCGCGATCATGTCCGCCGACATGAAAGCTCAGTTGAGCTTCTTCACCCAGGTGCTAGGCTTTCCACTGGTCGCCCTGTTCGAGATGCACGGGGTGCCGGGCGGGCGCCATGCTTTCCTGAAGATGGCGGACGACAGCTTCTTCTCGGTAGTCGAGATGGACGGGATCGCCGCAATTCCTTCGACGATCGGCATCACCCACGCCGGCACCGGCGCCGGCAAATGCGCCCCCGGAGTAACCCAGCACATCGCCTTCCGCGCGCCGGATGAGGCCGGACTGCTCGCGATCCAGGACCGCATCCGCAGCCACGGCGTGCCGGTGATCGGCCCGATCGGCCACGGCTTCTGCAAGTCGATCTACTTCGCCGGCCCGGAAGGGCTGACGCTGGAGGTGTCCTTTGCGGTCAGCGCGGTTGATCCGGCACGCTGGGTCGATCCGGCTATGCTGGCGGGGTGCGGCATTTCCGGCGAGGAGGCGCAGGCGATGATGAACCCGGCGCCGTGTGTGGCGGATGGCCGGGTGCCGCAGCCGGAATACGACCCGGCCAAGCCGCAGCTGGCCTATCCAGTGGAAGCGCTCAAGCGGATGCTGGTGGTGCCGGATGCAGCAATCACCGCGCAGGGAAGCTACGATGAGCCGCCGGTGGCGGCTTGAGGCTCATCCCTCCCATGGCTAACCCTCCAGAAGATCATCACTACATTCCAAAGTTCATGCTTCGATCGTGGTCCGATCAGAATGGAAGGATTTTTCGATATTTGCCTGTCCACAATGGGCGACTGGTCAGAAAACAGGTTTATCATTCCCAAGTAGGATTTGAAAAGGACCTGTACACAATTCAAGGCATGGAGGATCCATGGAAAGCAGCGGCGCTAGAGCATTCGTTCTTCTCACCTTTGGATAATCATGCAGCACTTGCATATCAGTCCCTTATGCAAACGGGGCACGCTACTACGAACGAGTTGCGATCAGGGTGGGCAGCGTTCCTATCTTCACTTCTTATTCGATCTCCACATGACCTAGAAGCGACTGTGGAGGAGTTTGATAAAATTATACAGGAAGACCCAGAAGGAATCGAGACAACTTACCAGTCATTGAAAAAACCTGAAGACCCTGAAAATCTAATAGAATGGATAAAAAAACGAGATCCAAACTTCAAACGAAAATCGACATTGATAAGCATTCAGAAAGTGATACTAGATTTTAATAGGAATAACTATCTTGTAAAAATTGGATGGTCAGTTATTGACGTTTCTGACTCCAAATTTAAGTTGCTTATTTCCGACGCCCCGATAGTTCTAAGGCCATTGAAATTAGAGAATGGTCATATCGTACTTCCAATTTCGCCAAATAGGTTATTTCTTGCGTCCGAGTTTGGCGAGTTCCATCGGGACACTGCAAAAGCCGATCCGACGAAGCTCGTTGAAGTTGTAAACCAGCAAGTTGTTGGCTGTGCAAGATTTTTTGTTTGCTCGCAATGCAATAGCCAGGAGAGATTCATCAGAAACAGGTTCGGGGCAATGAATCGGTCGACTGTTGGAGTCAGAGAACAGCAATGAGAATCAAAGCCGTGGTGGACCCGCGGCGATGATGTACATTTCCTACACAGCTCAAACCTGCCACCCTCCCGGGATGCCCTATCCAAGCCACGTGCGATGTGTTGCGCCGCCTCATTTCCCGCCCGCCCAAGGCCGCGCCCAGTGCGCGGCCTTTGTGCGTTGGGTTCCCCAAGGTTACACCCCTTGAACCCTGTCCATCGTGTCCACTCATCCAACAGGCTTCCGAAGATCCTCTCCATTTTCACGCAGTGCAAATGGGGAGGTGGCAGACGCGAAGCGGCTGGCGGAGGGGTCTCCGGGCCAGCGTCGATACCCCTCCGTCTGACCCTGCGGGCCATCCACCTCCCCATTTGTGGCATTCGCCAAAAATGGAGAGGACCAAGTCTTGCCTTCCGCCGCCCCTGCCCCTAGCGGCAGCCCCAGCAATCCCAAGGAGTGAAACATGGTCCCCCGCTACGCCCGCCCCGCGATGACCGCGATCTGGGAGCCGAAGGCGCGGTTTCGGATCTGGTTCGAGATCGAGGCCCATGCCACCGAGAAGCTCGGCGAACTCGGCGTGGTGCCCGCGAGCGGGGCCAAGGCGCTGTGGGACTGGTGGGCTACCGATCCCGCGATCGACGTCGCCGCGATCGACGCGATCGAGGCGGTGACCAGGCACGATGTGATCGCCTTCCTCGACTGGGTGGCGCAGCAGGTCGGCCCCGAGGCGCGGTTCATGCACCAGGGGATGACCAGCAGCGATGTGCTCGACACCACCCTGGCGGTGCAGCTGGCGCGGGCCAGCGACTTGCTGCTGGAAGACCTCGACGCGCTGCTGGCAGCGATCAAGCGCCGCGCGCTGGAGCACAAGTACACCCCGACAATCGGCCGCAGCCACGGCATCCACGCCGAGCCGACAACCTTCGGGAAAAAGCTGGCCGAGGCCTATGCCGAGTTCCTGCGCTGCCGCCAGCGCCTGATCGCGGCCCGCGCCGAGATCGCGACCTGCGCGATTTCGGGCGCAGTCGGGACCTATGCCAACATTGCCCCCGAGGTTGAGGAATACGTCGCCGCCAAGCTCGGCCTGCGGCCAGAGACCGTCAGCACCCAGGTGATCCCGCGTGATCGCCACGCGATGTTTTTCGCCACCCTGGGCGTAATCGCCAGCTCGATCGAGCGGCTCGCCACCGAAATCCGCCACTTGCAGCGCACCGAAGTGTTGGAGGTTGAGGAATACTTCGCGCCTGGGCAGAAAGGCTCCTCGGCGATGCCGCACAAGCGCAACCCGGTGCTGACCGAGAACCTGACGGGCCTTGCCCGCGTGGTCCGGTCGGCGGTGGTCCCGGCGCTGGAAAACGTCGCGCTGTGGCACGAGCGCGATATCTCACACTCTTCGGTCGAGCGCTTCATCGGCCCTGACGCGACGATCACGCTCGACTTCGCGCTCGCCCGCCTCACCTCCGTAGTCGACAAGCTGGTGGTCTATCCCGAGCGGATGCAGAAGAACCTCGATCGGATGGGCGGCCTCGTCCATTCGCAGCGGGTGCTGCTGGCGCTGACCCAGGCCGGGCTCGAGCGCGACGCGGCCTATAGGTTAGTCCAGCGCAACGCGATGCAGGTGTGGGAATCGGACGGGAAACTCAATCTGCTCGAACTGCTCAAGGCTGACGACGAGGTCACCGCCGCGCTGCCGATAGCCGAACTTGAGGACAAGTTCGACCTCGCCTATCACTTCAAGGGCATCGACACGATCTTCGCGCGGGTGTTCCAGGAGTAATCCTCCCTGTGCCGGGGAGGATTGCCTCACCCGCAACTCCCGCCTAGCATCCCCGCAACAGCCTGAACCAAAAGGAGGCCATGCCGATGCAGATCGTCCGAACCATCGTCTGGGTCCTGCTGCTGGTCGCGCTGCTGCTGTTCTCGATCAACAACTGGCAGGACGTCGAAGTGAAGATCTGGGAGCACCTGATTCTCCAGACCAAGCTGCCGGCACTGGTGATCGCCGCGTTCCTGCTCGGCCTGCTGCCGATGTGGCTGCTCAACAAGGGCACCCGCTGGCGCTTCACGCGGCGGATTAACGCGCTGGAGAACACAGTCAAGGCTGCGAGCGTCTCGGCCCCGGTCGTCACCCCCGAACCAGCCGTCACGGATAGCCAGACCCCGATTCCATGAGAACCAACCCGGTCTTTGTTGCGCTCGATTTCCCTCGGCTGGAGACCGCCGAGGCGGTCGCGCGCAAGGTCAAGGACCACGTCGGGGGGCTCAAGCTCGGCCTCGAATTCTTCTGCGCCCACGGCCACCACGGGGTGCATGAGATCGCCAAGATCGGGCTGCCGCTGTTCCTCGATCTGAAGCTGCATGACATTCCCAACACCGTGGCGGGCGCGATGCAGGCGATCCATGTGCTCGAACCGGCGATCGTCACCGTCCATGCCTCGGGCGGGCGGGCGATGATGGAGGATGCCAAGGCCGCCGCGGGTGAGCATTGCAAGGTTGTCGCCGTGACTTTGCTGACCAGCCTTGACGAGGGCGACATGAACGGGGTGGGGATGAACGGTACGGCTCGCGATCAGGTGATGCGGCTGGCTGACCTCGCGATGCGTGCCGGGCTCGACGGGATTGTCTGCTCGGGGCACGAGGTCAGCGCGGTCCACGCGCAGTGGAAGGACGGGTTCTTCGTCGTGCCAGGCCTGCGACCCGCCGGCGGCAAACTGGGCGATCAGAAACGCGCGGTGACGCCGCGGGCAGCGCGCGATGCCGGGGCCTCTGTGCTGGTGATCGGCCGGCCCATCGCGCGCGCCGACGATCCGGTGGCTGCTGCCCGCGCGATCGAAGCGACGCTTTAGGTTCAGGTGCCGGAAAGGCACTGTGCGCCATCCGGCCCTGGAAGGAGTAACACCATGAAGTTGCTGAAATTCGCCCTTGCCCCGCTTGCCCTCGCGCTTGCCTTGCCCGGAGTTGCCATGGCTCACGATGCCCAGTCCGGCCCGGTGGTTGCCGCCGGCAACACCCTGCTCGCGGTTTCGGCCGAGGGGCGCTCGGCACGCACGCCCGATCTTGCGGTGTTCAGCGCTGGGGTCACCTCCCAGGGCAAGACCGCCGGCGCGGCGATGACCGCCAATTCCGCGGCAATGAACAAGGTGATCGCCGCGCTCAAGCAGGCCGGGATTGCCGACAAGGACATCCAGACCAGCAGCATCAACCTCAATCCGCTCTACGGCCAGCCGGTGATCGATCCGCAAGGCCAGATGGTGCAGGAACCGCGGATCATCGGCTATCAGGCAAGCAACCAGGTTTCAGTCAAGCAGCGCGATCTCAAGGGCTTCGGCAAGGTGCTCGACGCGTTGGTCGCGGCGGGCGCGAACCAGATCAACGGCCCCAGCTTCCAGATGGACAAGCCCGAACTGGCGCTGGACGAGGCGCGAACCAACGCGATGAAGGCCGCCCGCGCCCGCGCCGATCTCTATGCCAGGGCTGCGGGCCTGCGCGTGGTTCGGATCCTGACGATCAGCGAGGGCGGCGGCTATCAGCCGCCGATTCCGGTGATGTACGCCAAGGCCGAAATGGCGATCGCCGCTGCGCCAACCCCGATCTCGGCGGGCCAGGTCGAGGCGCAGGTCAGCGTGGCGGTGCAGTTCGAACTGGCGCCCTGACACCCCTCGCGCTAGGGGCAGGCCGCCATGCCTGCCCCTGCCATCAAGATCTGCGGCCTGACCACGCCCCAAACGCTCGACGCCGCGATTGCGGCGCGGGCGGAGTACTTCGGGCTGATGTTCGTGGCGAAAAGCCCGCGATTTGCTTCGCTGGAGGTGGCTGCGCAACTCTCGCGCCGGGCCGAAGGGCGGATCAAGCGGGTCGGGGTGTTCCTTGATGCGAGCGACGCGGACGTGGCCGAGGTGGTAGCTGCGGGTATCGACGTGCTCCAGCTCCACGGCGCCGAAAGCCCGGAGCGCGCCGCCGCGCTGAGCCAGCGCCACGCCCTGCCGGTGTGGAAAGTCCTGTCGGTGGCGACCCGCGCCGATCTGGGCCGCGCCGAGGGTTTCGTGGGGGCGGCCGATCTGATTTTGCTCGACGCCAGGACGCCCAAGGGGACGCTGCCCGGCGGGCTGGGGCTGAGCTTCGACTGGTCGCTGCTCGCCGGGTGGAAGCCGCCGCTGCCGTGGGGATTGGCCGGCGGGCTCTCTCCCATCAATGTAGCCGAAGCGGTGCGGCTTACGGGCACGCTGCTGGTCGATTGCTCATCCGGTGTCGAGAGCGCTCCGGGGGTCAAGGATGTGGACAAGATCGCGGCGTTCTGCAAAGCGGCCAGGCCATGACCACTGCCAACTCCTTCCGCACCCAGCCCGACGAACGCGGGCATTTCGGCCAGTTCGGCGGGCGCTATGTCGCCGAAACGCTGATGCCGCTGATCCTCGAGCTTGAGGCGGAATACACCCGCGCCAAGGCCGATCCGGCGTTCCAGGCCGAGTTCGACGACCTGCTCGAACACTACGTCGGCCGCCCCAGCCCGCTGTACTTCGCACCAAGGCTCACAGCGGCACTCAAGGGCGCACAGGTGTGGTTCAAGCGCGACGAGCTCAACCACACCGGCGCGCACAAGATCAACAATTGCATCGGCCAGATCCTGCTCGCCATCCGCATGGGCAAGACCCGGATCATCGCCGAGACCGGGGCGGGTCAGCACGGTGTCGCCACCGCCACCGTCTGCGCCCGCTTCGGCCTCCCCTGCGTGGTGTTCATGGGCGCGACCGACGTCGCCCGCCAGGCGCCCAACGTGTTCCGGATGAAACTGCTTGGCGCCGAGGTGGTGCCGGTCACCGCCGGGGCGGCGAC
>JANOGS010000071.1:0-19507 GCA_031414115.1 Novosphingobium sp.
GTAGGGATCGCCCGAGGGATCGTAATTGTCTGACGAACGGCCGTTGTATTTGATGAACTCATCGACGATCCACTGCTGGCTCTTGCCGACGGGATCGATGTGCGGGCTGAGTACCCCGAACGGCACCAGATTGACGTTCACATTGTCGCCCCAGAACCAGTAGGCGCTGTTGGCATCGCCGGTAAACGGCAGGATCTGGGGGTGGGTGACCAGGGTGTGCCAGGCCTCCATAAAGGCCTCGGCGGTGACCTTCCAGTTCGCCGGGACCTCCTTGGCGACCCAGATCACGGTGGTGCATTCTTCGTGCCGCCAGCGCTTGAAGTGCTCGGGCAGCGGGGCCAGGAATTCCTCAAGGCTTGGCCCGCCGGGTTCCTCGCGCAGGAAGATGTAACCGCCCCAACGCCCGACTTCGCCCTCTGGCAGCTTCATTTCCGCCGGGTCGAGGGTCGAAAAGTCCCACGGGCAAGGATTGGTGTCATAAGTTCCGTCCTTGCCCCAGGTAAAGCCGTGGAACGGGCAGACGAACTTGTCGGCGTGGCCATCCTCGGTCCGCAGCTTGCGGCCGCGGTGCAGGCAAACGTTGTGGTAGGCGCGGACCGAACCATCATCCTGGCGTGAGATCAGCCACGAGCGCCCGGCATTCTCATAAACCACGAAGTCGCCGGGATCGGGCAAGTCTTCTTCGCGCGCCGCGAACTGCCAGACATGGGGCCACATCTTCTCCCGCTCAAGCTTCGCGAACTCCTCGCTGGTATAGCGCGCGGTATCAAGCGGCTCGGAGCCGAGGTAGGCATAGCTTTCTTCGGTCAGGATCGCCGGAACCGGGACCGAATCCTGCGCCATCAGCTCTTCCCAACTGGTCGCCGGGCAACGCGCGCTGCCGCCTGCAATCTGGGGGTCGATATCGGCCATGGAGCGAATCCTTTATCCCAATTCTTGTCTGATTATGCCAATTATGCACTCTTGGACCGGCACCGTCACCATGCCGAAAAGCATAGGTTGCGCGGGCGCGATAATCGACCCAAACCAGCGCTACGAACAAGATGGGAGAGCGGCGTGAGCAAACGGCTGCAGGGCAAAGTGGCGCTGGTAACCGGCGGAACCTCGGGGATTGGCGCGGGGACCGTGCGGCGGCTGGCCGCGGAAGGCGCAAAGGTCGTGTTCACCGGCTCCAATGCCGCAGCAGCGCAAGCGCTGTGCGAGGAAACCGGCGCGCAGTTCAAGGCCCACAGGGTGGAAGACGCGGCAGCCTGGCCGGGCGTGATGGATGCAATCCTGAGCGCCCACGGCCGGCTCGACTTCGCTTTCGCCAATGCCGGGACGGAAAGCGGCGATTCGAGCGTTGAGGACATCGGGATCGATGGCTGGAACACTGTGATCGGGGTCAACCAGACCGGGGCGATGTTGACCGTCCAGCACGCGATCCGGGCGATGAAGCGCAATCCGGAAGGACCCACCGGCTCGATCGTGATCAATTCCTCGATGAATGCGAACCGGGCAATGGGCAATTTCGTCGCTTACTCGGTGTCGAAAGCCGCGGTCGTCGCGCTGACCAAGTCGGCGGCTGTGCATTGCGGCAACCAAGGCTACAAGATCCGCGTCAACGCGATCCTCCCCGGCGTGGTCGAAACCGCGATGATTACCAACCTGATCGCCGGGGCCGACGACCCGATAGCGGCGCGCGGCGCTTACGAGGGGATGTCGCCGCTCAAACGTATGGCCAGCGTCGAGGAAATCGCCGGGCTGGTTGCCTGGCTAGCGAGCGACGAATCGTCGTTCGTTTCAGGCAGCGAATATGTGATCGACGGCGCATCAACAGCAGGGATGATGGGCGTATGAGCGATCTGGGTGCACAGCGGCTGACTGGCAAAGTCGCGTTCGTTTCGGGCGGGCTGCGCGGGATCGGTCTGGCCTGCGTCGAGCGGTTTCTGGCCGAAGGCGCGGAAGTGGTGCTGTCCGACCTCGACACGGCAGACGGCCCCCTCGCCAGCGAAGTCATCGCCCGGCTTGGTCAGGCGGCAAGCTACGTCCAGGCCAACGTCGCCAGCGAGGATGACTGGCAGCGCGCCCGCGATCTGGTAACCGAACGACACGGCAAGCTTCACATTCTGGTCAACAATGCCGGGATCGACCTGACCGGCCCGGTCGAAACGCTGGCGATGAAAGACTGGCGGCGGATCATGGACATCAACGTCGATGGAGTGTTCCTCGGCGTTAAAACCTTCGTGCCGCTGCTCGCGGAAAGCGGCAAGGATTTCCGTGGCGGCGCTGCGATCATTAACGTCAGCTCGATCATGGGGCTGGTCGGCTACAACGAGGTTTCGGCCTACAACGCCAGCAAGGGCGCGGTGCGACTTTTCACCAAGGGGATCGCGGTCGAGTTCGCCCAAAAACAAATGCCGATCCGCGCCAATTCACTCCATCCCGGCTTTGTCAAAACCCCGCTGCTGAATGCCGGGTTCCAGCGCTGGGTCGATCAAGGTTTTGCCGAAAAACCACAGGACCTGGTCGACGCGGTCTCGGGTCAGACCCCGATCGGCCGGCTGGCCGACCCGTCTGAACTGGCTGCGGGGGCGTTCTTCCTCGCCAGCGAAGATGCCAGCTACATGACCGGGGCCGAACTGGTGATCGACGGTGGCTGGACCGCACAGTGAGGAACGCCAAGCCATGACGATCGCCCTTGCCGACATCATCGCTGTCGTCACTGGCGCCGCCGGCGGCATCGGCCGCGCCGTGGTCAAGGCGCTCAAGGCTGCCGGCGCCACGGTGATCGCCACCGATATGCCCGCCGACGCTGAAGTCGACGGCGCCGACCATTACCTCCAACACGATGTTACCAGCGAGGCCGACTGGTGCAGGGTCGAAGCGCTGCTGCGTGAGCGTTATGGACGGCTCGACGTGCTGGTCAACAACGCCGGAATCTCGATCGTGACGAAGATCGAAGACACACCGCTGTCCGAATGGCACCGGGTCAACGCGGTCAATGTAGATTCGGTGATCATCGCTGCCCAGGTGCTGCTCGATCTGCTCAAGGCTGGCGGCCAGGCGCGCGCCGGCGGCGCTTCGATCATCAACTTCTCCAGCGTCGGCGGCTTGCGCGGCGCGGCCTTCAATGCTGCCTATTGCACCAGCAAGGCGGCGGTGACGATGCTGACCAAGTGCATGGGCGCTGAATTCGCGGCGCTGGGTTACAACATCCGCGTCAATTCGGTGCACCCGGGCGGAGTTGAAACCCCGATGTTGTTCGGGATCATCGATCGCTATGTCGAGATGGGGGCAGCACCTTCGCGCGAAGCTTCGCTGGCCGCGACAGCCCAGCGCCACCCGATCGGCCGGATGGGGCGCCCGGATGAGATGGGCGGGATAGTGGTATTCCTCGCTTCTGAGGCGGCAAGCTTCGCCACCTGCGACGAATTCGCGATCGACGGCGGCTTCAGCCAGGTCTAGCGATTGGGCAGATGGGCCCCGAGGTGACGCCCGGCGATGTAGCCAAAGGTCAGCGCTGGACCCAGCGTGCCGCCCGCGCCGCCATAGGCTTCGCCCAATACCGCGCAAGACGCGTTGCCCGCAGCATACAGGCCCTGGATCGGGTTGTCCTGCCAGTCCAGCACCTGCGCATCGCCATTGACCTTCGGTCCGCCGGCAGTGCCCAGGGCGCCTGCTTCCATCTTGACCGCATAGTAAGGCCCCTGATCGATCAGCCCCAAAGTGCGGTACGGCGGATCGAAAGCCGGATCGCCCCACATGTAGAAATTGTCGTAGCTGTTGTCGCCGCGGTTGAAGTCATCGTCGTGACCCTTGCGGACCATGGCGTTGAACCGCGCGACGGTGGCCACCAGTCCGGCGGCGTCGATTCCTGCTGCTGCGGCCAGTTCTTCCAGCGATGCCGCCTGGATCATATAGGACGGGATCGGCGATCCCGGCGGCGAGGTGAAGGTCGGATACTTGTCCTTGTAGCGCTGGTCGATGATCAGCCAGTAGGGCAGATTGACGTAGGTATGCTTCCCCGCATCGAACGCGTGCAGCGCCTTGCCCATCGCGTTGTAATTGGCCGCCTCGTTGACGAAGCGCTGGCCGGCGCGATTGACCAGGATAGCGCCCGGCCGGGCCCGTTCGTCCGAGCCCAGCAAGTAGTTGGGCTTGGCCGCGCGGTGCATCGGCTTGAATTCCAGCACGCTCTGTTGCCACCAGGCGTTCTGCATGTTGCCGAGTTGCGCCCCGGCCTCGATCGCCATCAACAGGCCGTCACCCTCATTCTCGGGGACGCTGACCGGCCCGGTCATCGGCCCGCGCAGGAAGGCCTTGACCAGCGCTACGTTCCATTCGAACCCGCCGGTGGCGACCACCACGCCGCGGCGGGCGCGGACGCGGAAGTCCTTGCCATTGGCGTCTTCAGCGACGACCCCGATCACCCGGTCCCCGTCCTTGACCAGCTTTCGGGCGCGCTTCTCGAACTCGACCGGAATGCCGCGCTCGATCACCGCCAGGAACAAGGCCCCGACCAGTGCCTGACCAAGCGCCCGGTAATCGCCCTCTTCGCGCTCGGCGAGTTCGGCTTCGCTGAGCGTGCCGTTGATCGCGTCCATCAGGCTGGCCCGCAGCGGATAGGCCATCTTGCTGGGATTGACCCGCGCCGCCCATTTGCCAAGCCGATTGAACGAGAACGCATCGTTGTCCAGCGAGCGTCCGCCATCGGGCTTGGCCCCAGGCATATAGGGCTGATAGTCCGGGAAATCGGCATAGGAGTGGAAGCGGACCGGGGTCTTGTCCTCCAGATAGCGAAGCATTTCCGGACCGCGCTCCATGAACGCCCCCAGGGTATCGGGATCAAGCTGGCCCGGCGCGAGCGAATCGAGATAGGTGACGATTTCCTCGTCCGATTCGGCGATCCCAGCTGCAATCTGGTGGTGATTGCCCGGAATCCACAGCATTCCGCCCGACATCGCGGTGGTCCCGCCGACCATCCCGCTCTTTTCCAGAATGACCACGTCGCTGGCGCCAAAATCGTGGGCGGAGATCGCCGCGGTCAGCGCCGCCCCGCCCGAGCCGAGCACCACCACGTCGGCCTCAAGATCCCAGCTTGCAGCGTCAGACATCGTCGCTCTCCCGGCCCTGCCCGAGCACCATATCGCTCAGCAGCTCGTGAAAACGCTGCACCCGTTTTTCCTGCAGCGGCAAGACGAAGCCCTTGAACCCGCGCGAGTTGAGTCCCTGCTGCTGGGTGGTGCCAATCGACAGGTCCTGATCGGCGACGAAGCCCACCGAAACCCCGTCACCATAAGTGGTGTGATAGTGCACCGCATCGTGGCGCAACGGGATCATCCCCAGCGGCGATTCAACCTCCTTCATCCCTGCCGCCGGCGGATAGAGACACCAGTGCTGAAAGATGCACTTTTCCGGATCGGTCGGATGCGGTTCGGTACGCAGGATCTGGCACTGTTCGGGCGACATCGTCAGGGTCAGATTGGGGAACAGCGTGCAATGAAAATAGTCGACCAGTTGCTGGTCGGTCATGTCCGGATAGTTGACGTAGCCGCGTTCCGCCCCCAGCCGCCGCTTGGCCGCAATTATGGCCTCGCGAACCTCGCCTGTGCGACCCTGGAAAGGTACCGGATCGACCCCCCAGGAACGGGCGATATCGTCAAGCGGCGCCGGCACCTCGCCGGTTTCGAAGTCCTTGCGGGTAGTCGCCTGATGCCCGATCATCCACATCGAATTGTGCCCGCTCGGGTACATCTCGAACAGCGTGGTCGGCAGACCGTCGTTGATGAAGGTCGACAGTTCTGGGTGGATCGTCGGCAGATGATAGCTCTCGTTGAAATTGTCGCGGATGATCTTCCAGTTGAACTCGCAGTCGGACGAGACGTTGAGCGCCCGCACCCAGTTGTCGAGGCCGTAACCCTTGAGCCTTTCGGGCAGCGGCTCGAGCCATTCACGCAGCGGCTTCGCGGCTTTGTCCATGCACCAGAACACGAACGGACCCCAGGTTTCGCAGCGCAGTTCGGTCAGGGTGACCTTACCGCAGGGGCTGCCACCAGCGAAATCGTCGGGATCCTGAACCTCGGCCAGCACTCCGTCGATGCCGTACTGCCAGCCGTGATAGGCGCAGACGATCCGCGGCACGCTGGCAACATCGCCCAGCACCAGCCGGTTGCCGCGGTGCGCGCAGGAATTGTAGAAGGCGCGGATGCTGCCGTCCTCCTGGCGGACCATGATCACCGATTCCTTGCCGAAATTGTGGCGGACGATGTCGCCCGGCTCTTCCAGTTCGGCGGTCAGCCCGCCGAGGTGCCAGACCCGGGGCCAGACGTGCTTGTGCTCCAGTTCCATCCACTCGCGGCTGATATAGCGCTCAGCGGTAATCGTATCGCCGCGCACCGGCATGTCGAACTCGGGCGAATAGCGCGAGGGAGGTGACTGGACGGTCATTGCGGCTTCCTATTGTTGTTGCTTGGCATAGCGCGGCTTAAAGGCTGGCCCACAGCGCATAGACCGGATCGCCCGATCCAAAGCTGCCGCGGGTCTTGAGCGGTTCGTACATCCCGTCGAGTTCCATTGATTGGGGATACGAAGTGTTCCAGTCGGCGACGAAGGTCCGGGCCTTGATTTTCCAAACCCCGCCGCGCCGTTCATAGCTGTCGATGTAACGCCCGCCGGTGGTGACATCCTGGCCGCCGACCGACACCTGGGCGGTGACATAATGCTCACCGACGGCGTGATCGCCCTTCACTTCGATCCATTCGTTGGCGATCGCGTGGAAGCAATAGTCGAGATTGGCCGAGACAAAGTCGACCGTGTCGCTGGCGAACTGCGCGCCGGAAGCGTTGACCATTCCGGACACCACGACCGAATCCTCCCAGTAGATCGAGGCCAGCAGTGCCTTGTCACCGCGGTCGATGCCGCGGCAGTATCCGGTCAGCAAACGGCGGATCGCATCGCGCGACAGCGCGGCTTCGAGTTCTTCGGTATCAGCGGACATCGGCTTTGCTCCCTGCAAGGACCGGTTAGCGGCCAGATAGTGCGCCAACAGCGCGCGGCCGGGATCGCTCGCGCCCTTGCCACCTTCGGGCACGAAGTTGTCATGCGCGACCGGCGGATCGGTGCGGCTGGCGGTGGTCGAGCGGTTGGTGTTGCCGTCCATCACATACTGGCGGTGCGACAGACGCCATTCGCCGCCGCGACGCTCAAGCCTGTCAAGATAGCGCCCGAACACCAGTCGCTGAAGTTCGGCATCCTCGACATAGGCGGTGACGTAGCTTTCACTGACCGCGCGGTCGCCGTTGACGCGGATTTCGCAATTGCTGGTGCGGTGCTGAGTCGGAGGCGCCGCCTTCTGCGCTGCGGCCAGTATCACGACCAGGTCCTGAGCCGCTCCAACGAAGAACCCGTAATCGACCGTCGCGCTGGGATGATAGGCCGCACCGAGCAGATTGGCATCGCCGCGATCGACCCCGCAGCTGTGCAGCGCCAGGACGTTGAGGATGCGGTGCCGATCGATCAGCGCTTGGGGACTCGTCATAATGGCCAGGCTTTTCGGCAAACAGTGAGGCGGGTTTGTCGCAACTTGCCCAAGCTAGCGGAACTGCGACTTGTCACAGGCGGCGATTCTGGCAGCAGGCACGAAACCGGAAACTGGCTGGACAGATAGTTTACCTGGGCATGAAACGGGCCGAATACAGTGGCCACTCAATGAAGAGAGAGGTCCCAAATGGCAAACGTGGCAATTACCGGCGCTGGGCGCGGGATCGGACTGGAACTGACCAAGCAGCATCTGGAGGCCGGCGACCAGGTCTTCGCGCTGGTGCGCAACCCCGCCTCAGCCGCGGCACTGAATGAACTCGCGGCAGGCTCGGGCGGCAAGGTCACGGTCCATGCGATGGACGTCGCCGATGATGCCTCGGTCAAGTCTGGCGCAGCATCAACCGGCGATGCACCGATCGACATTCTCTACAACGTTGCCGGGATCAGCGGATCAATGGCCCCCGAGGTCGAGAGCATCGATTGGGGTCCCTTCGACGAGGCGATCAACGTCATGGTCAAGGGCCCGGTGCGGGTGGTGCACGCCTTCCTGCCGCGGCTTGGCGAGGGTTCAAAAGTGATCAACATCACCAGTCAGCTCGCGGCGTCGACCTGGCCGATGGGCGGGTTCTACGGCTACGTTGCTTCCAAGGCCGCGCTTAACCGGCTGATGCGCTCGATGGCGACTGACCTCAAGCCGCGCGGCGTGATCGTCGGCCTGGTCCACCCGGGCTGGGTCAAGACCGACATGGGCGGCCCCAATGCCGAGATCACCGCAGAGGAAAGCGCCGCCGGCCTGCGCAGCCTTGCCGCCGGCTGGACGCTCGCGCAGTCGGGTGACTTCTACAAGTGGAACGGCGAAGTTCACCCCTGGTAAGCGCTGTGATCAGCCAGGCCGCAGCTCCGAGGCGTACTCCTCGACGCTGAAACTGCGGATCCGGCTGTGGTCGAACAGCCTGGCCTCGTCCTCGGCAATCATCGCCTGGGTCGCCGGATCGGCCATAGCCGCAAAGCAGGCATTGCGGGATGCGGCATCGGGAAAGTCGATCTCCATCACCACATCGACATCGCCCGGCTGATCCTCGCCATCGAGCGGATGGAGAAAACGGCGAACATAGCGGCTGGCATAGCTGCCCAGCACCTGCTCGCCGATCAGGCGGTGGTGGGCCTCGTAGTAGGCGATGAACTCAGCCTTGCTGATCCCATCGCGCCGCTTGAGCAGGGTGACAACGGTGACGGTCATAGCTGCGGTTTGGGCAGCGAGGGATCATCCTCAAGGTACCAGTTGAGCCATTCATGGAAGTACTGGTTGCCGAGCTCGTTGCGCCCGAACACCAGCTCGTCATGCGCGCCCGATTCGAGGCCCTTCTGGATTTCCAGCCCGATCAGATAATCTTCATTGTATGTGACATCGCGGAAAAAGTTGATCGCCGCTTCGGCCTGCTCGCGGTCCACGTCATCGCGGATCGGCTCGCGGCGCAGATAATTGAGCACGGTGCGGTTCTGGTCCGGCGTTGGCCCGGGGAACAACTGGGCGATCTGGGTGATCTCGGGGGCGATGAAGGCTGAAACGTTGGGGAACAGGATCCGCACGAAGTCAAAGCCGTTGTTCTCCTGATTTCCCCAGCTCGCGCGCGGCAACGGGCGCAGCGCCTCGGCAATCCGGTGGTGCGGAAAGCCGATCCGCAGGTTCGGCCCGAAGCCCTCGTAATGCATGCAGTTCGACGGCGTGCGCGGATAGATCGTCTCGGGGTGAAGCGAGGCGAAGTGATAGCCTTCAAGATAGCCATCGAATGCAATTTTCCAGTTGGCGCCTTCGATCGTCCGGCTGCCGAGGTAGGACCAGCTGGCGAAATCAAGCGCTTCGAAATCCTCAAGATAGCCCTGGAAGTAGCTGTCGAGATCGAGCGGGGCATTGGGGGTCAGGCAGACGAACACCAACCCGGCGCGCTCTTCGCAGGGCAGCTCGCGCAGGCCGCGTTCCGATTTCTCGATCGGCCCGAAGGTCGAAGCTTCGGAAATCCCGATCAGTTTGCCGTCCTGGCCATAGGTCCAGCCGTGGTACTTGCAGGTGAAGCGCGGGCAATTGCCGTGGCCTTCGCTCGCCAGCGGGGCGCCGCGGTGCGAGCAGACGTTGAGGAACGCGCGGACCTTGCCCGCCTTGTCGCGGTTGATCAGCACCGGCAGTCCCACCGCTTCCATCGCCTTGTAATCACCCGGCTTCGGCAATTCGGCGGTAAAGGCGAGCAGCAACGGGACGCGCTTGAACACTAGCTCCATCTCGGCGCGCCATTGGTCGGGATCGGTATAGCTGCGGGTCGGCACCCGCATCACCTGGTCGGTCTGGTGGGTTCTCTTGTTCTCGACATAGTCGAGCATGATCTCGGCGACATCGCCGACGCGTTGGACACGGTCCACATTGCCCTCCAGAACGGGTTCCTCTGCCGGGACTTGAGCAGAGCAATCAGGCCGGGACAAGCTGGGAAAGTTGTCAGGTGCCAATTGGCAACCCGGACCGCCCCGCGCCTGTTCAAAGAGGCAGTGGCCCTTGCCGCGCCAATCCGCAAAGTTCGTTTGATTGACGTCATACGGAAAGGATAGCGCGATGGATCTGGGACTGAGCGGGCTGAAGGCAATTCTGGTCGGAGCCAATGGCGGAATCGGCCGCAAGGTGGCCCATGTTCTGGCGGCCGAAGGCTGCGACGTCGCGATCTGCGGACGCTCGCAAGAGAAAGTCGACAAGACCGTCGGAGAGCTTCGCGCCCACGGCAAGACGGTGTTCTCCGATGCGCTCGACGTCACCGATCCGGCTGCGGTCCCGGCCTTTGTTGACAAGGCGGCGACGGCATTGGGCGGCTGCGACATCTTCATGCACTTCACCTCGGCCAACAAGGGCGAGGACAGCGATGCCGGCTGGCAGGCGGTGATGGATGCCGATATCCTGCCGCTGAGCCGCGGGGTGGCCGCCGCCAAGCCCTATCTGCTGAAGTCCGAAGCCGGATCGATCATCTGCATGAGCTCGACCGGCGCGGTTGAGGAATTCATGGGGGTGCAGCCCTACAACGCGCTGAAAGCGGCGGTGATGGTCTATTCCTCGGGCCTGGCGCAGAATCTGGCGGCGCAGGGCGTGCGGGTCAACTGCATCACCCCCGGCCCGGTGATGACTGAGGACGGCCCCTGGACCTTTATCAAGGCCAACATGCCCGATTTCTACAACGGCATCATGGCCCAGATCCCGATGGGTCGGATGACCACTGGAGAGGAGCTGGCCAAGGCGATCGCCTTCGTAGCCTCGCCCGCGTGCAAGGCGATGACCGGTGCCAACCTGGTGGTTGACGGCGGCTTCACCAAGCGCGTGCAGTTCTAGCAGTGGCGGGGCCGCTTGGGGTCCAGGGGGTCCACCACATCGGCATTTCGGTCCCCGATATTGCCAAGGCGCGCGAATTCTACGTCGACCTGCTCGGCGCGGTCGAGGAGGTCGCGCCGATGGAATGGCGGGACAATCCGTTTATCGATGCGGTCATCGGGCTGAAGGACAGCGCCGCCAAGCAGTTCATGTGCCGGCTGGGCAATACCCACCTCGAGGTGTTCGAATACGCCCAGCCGCGCTCCGCTCCGCAGGACCCGGGCAAGGGCGTGCACAATTTCGGCTACACCCATTTCGCGCTGCAAGTGGATGATATTGCTGTCTGCTGCGAACGCCTCAAGGCGGCTGGCATCCGCCTGCATGCCGAACCCAACCTGGAGAACATCAGGCTTTGGCCCGACGGCCGCAAGACCGGCTACAGCGCTACCTATTGCCGCGACTGGTTCGGCAACGTCTTCGAAATCATGGAAATCCACGAAGACGAATCGATCAAGCGGGTTTAGGCGATCTGCAGGATCAGCTTGCCGGTATTCGCCCCGCTGAACAGCCGCATGAACGCCGGATAGGCGTTTTCGAGCCCGGTCTGGATATCCTCGTCGATGCGGATCTTGCCTGCGGCCGCCCACTGCGCCACTTGCGCCCCGGCTTCGCCAAAGCGCGGGACATAGTCCGCCACCAGGAAGCCGTGCATCGTCGCGCGGTGGACCAGGATCTGCCAGATCTGGCGGGCGCCGACCTTCTCGGGACTGTTGTATTCGCTGATCAGCCCGCACAGCAGAATCCGGGCCCCGTTGGCCAGGTTCATCAGCCCGGCATCGAGCACATCGCCGCCGACGTTCTCAAAGATCATGTTGACCCCGCCGGGTGCTGCCGCGCGAATCTCGGCCGCAAGCTGCTCCATCGATTTGCCGCGATAGTCGATCGCGGCGTCGTAGCCATAGTCCTGGGTCAGACGGCGGCATTTGTCGGGTCCGCCAGCAATCCCGATTGTCCGGCAGCCCTTGAGCTTGCCAATTTGACCAACGATTGAGCCAACTGCTCCGGCGGCGCCCGAGACCAGCAGAACCTCGCCGGCCTGTGGCTTCAGAACATCGAGCAGCCCGAAGTAGCTGGTCAGCCCCACTGCCCCCATGCCAGAAAGGTAGGCGGACGGGGATGTCACTCCCGAAACATCAATCGGGGAGGTGAAGCCGCCGGGCGCGTTGGCCGAATAATCCTCCAGCGCGTTCAGGCCCATCACCCAGTCGCCGACCTTGAAATCGGGATTGTCCGAGGCGTGGATCACCCCCACCGTCGAGGCCCGGACCGGATCGCCCAGCGGGATCGGCGGCATATAGCTGGGGGCGTCATCCATCCACCCGCGCTGCGCCGGATCGAGCGAAGCGAAGTGATTGCGAACCACGAAACCGCCGGGCGGCGGAGCTGGAACCTCCTCTTCGATCAGTCGGAAATCTTCGGGCACGGGATCGCCGTGGGGGCGGCGGGCGAGCAGAAAACGGCGGTTCACGGTCATCAATGGCCTCCTGTATCGCGGTCTGCTCGCTCTAAAGCACAACTCTCGCACCTGTGACATGTCGCAGTAAGCACATTGATCCCAATCGCCTAGTCAACGCGGCGAATTTCGCTGCCACCAGCAGCAAAGACGGGAGAGAATACCATGAGGCTTGCATTTTCACGCGCCGTTGCGGCGGCTGCGCTTTCGACTTCGGCCCTGATCGGGCTGGCGACTCCGGCATTTGCGCAGGATGCTGCCGACAGCGTCAGCGAAGACGACGGTGCCGTCATCATCGTCGAAGCCCGGCGGCGCAGCGAATCGCTTCAGGACACTCCGGTGGCGATCACCGCGATCAACGCCGCGATGCTTGAGAACAAGGCCTCGACCACGATCGGCGATCTCCAGGGTGCTGCGCCCAACCTGCTTATCACCCAGCAGAACTCGGGCGGGCAGGCCGCCAACCTGGCGATCCGCGGACTGACCTATGCCGACATCGAGAAGTCGCAGGAGCCGACCGTGGGCGTGGTCATCGACGGGGTTTTCATCGGCACCAACACCGGCCAGCTGCTCGACTTCTTCGATATCGAACAGATCGAAGTGCTGCGCGGACCGCAGGGTACGCTATTCGGGCGCAACACCATCGGCGGCGTGATCAACATCCGCCGCACCCGCCCGACCATGGAGACCGGCGGCAAGCTTGAAGCCAGCTATGGCAAGTTCAACACCTGGGCGACCCGCGCGGTGCTCAATCTGGGCGACGGCGAGACAATCGGTGCCAAGGCCTGGTATTTCCACAACCAGAGCGACGGCTTTCACCGCAACGGGGTGACCGGGAAACGCACCGGCGGGGTCAACAACGAGAACTTCGGCGCATCGCTGCTGTTCAAGCCGCGCGACAGCGATTTCGACGCATTGCTGACGATCGAAAAGCAGGATCAGGTGTTCGAACCGGTCAACAGCAATCTGACCCGGACCGGCGAGCTGTTCTGCGCGTTCATCCCTGCGGCCGAGTGCAACCGCAACAACACCTCCGACCTTTACACCGTGTTCAACAGCCCGGCGATCAGCACCTACAGCGCGCCTTCCGGGACGCTTGAGATGAACCTTCAGGCCGGCGGCGTGAAAATCACCTCGGTCACCGGCTACCGCGAGTCGAGCGAATTCCAGACCCAGGACTTCGATGCATCATCCACCGATCTCTATTACACCCGCCGCGTCCAGGATTATCGCCAGTGGAGCCAGGAGCTGCGCTTCGCCGGCGATTTCGGCGACAGTTTTGACTATGTCGTCGGCGGCTACTACTTCAATTCGAAGTACGACCTGACCCAGCACACCCGCCTGTTCGCCTTCGACACCACGATCGATCCGCTGGTCGCGGATACCAACGCCCAGTCGGTGACCGGCAAGAACAAGTCCTACGCGGTGTTCGGAGACTTCAACCTCAAGCTGGGCGAACAGATCCGGCTCTCGTTCGGCGGCCGTTACACCCATGACACCAAGCAGCTGCGCAACAGCTTCGCCACCACCGGGCTGGTCGGTCAGGGCAAGCGCAGCTTCAGCAAGTTCACGCCCAAGGTCGGGATCGATTTCCGCCCGAACCAGGACACGATGGTCTATGCTAGCTGGTCGCGCGGCTATCGTTCGGGCGGCTTCAGCCCGCGCGCCGCCACTGCGACGACCGCCGGGGTTGCCTTCCAGCCCGAAACGATTGACGCCTTCGAAGTTGGCGGGAAGTTCGATCTCATCGACCGCAGCCTGCAGCTGAACGTTGCGGGCTTCGTCTCGAAGTACAAGGACCTCCAGCAGAACACGACGATCCCGGGTGGACCGACCGGCAACCAGACGATCACCTCGAATGTCGGTTCGGCGACGATCAAGGGTATCGAGATCGACTTGACCGCTCGCCCGGCCGATGGCCTGAGGCTGACAGCCACTGCCGGCTTCCTTGATGCCAACTTCAAGAATTTCGTCGCCGGCAACTCGATCGGTAACGTTTTGCCGACCTTCACCGGGACCATACCTGCCGGTGCCGCCGCGGTGCTGGGGTTGCCCCTGGTCGGCGGTCTGCCCGACCCGCTGACTTCCCAGTACACCGGCACACCGACCGCGCTGGACTATAGCGCCAACAACATGATCTATGCGCCCAAGGTCACGTTGTCGCTGGGTGCGGAATATACCGCCGAAATGGGCGACACCGAGTTGGTCTTCAATGCCGGCTATCGCTACATCGCCCGCTATGACCAGCAGATCTCGCTTGGGCCGATCACCGGGACGCTGCCCGATGCAACAGTCACCGCCGGGATCCTCACCGTCACCCAGCCGGCCTCCCCGCTGGTGGTCAACGGCAACGATGCGCGCGTCCGGTCGGACAAGCAGGGCCTGCTCGACGCCAGTGTCACCGCCAAGTTCGATCTCAGCGGGACCCAGGCCTACTTCACCGTGTGGGGCCGCAACCTCGCCGATGATCGCGGCACCAGTGCGGCGTTCACCGTGGCTGGCCTGTGGTCGTTCGCTTCGGCCCGCGAACCGCGCACCTTCGGCGTGACCGCCGGCGTGAAGTTCTGATCGGCGCAAGCCACAACGGATCAGGGGCGCGAACCGGCTGACCGGTTTGCGCCCCTGCTTCGTCAGGCTTCAGTCGCGCAACTTGACGATCACCTTGCCAGTGTTCTTGCCGCGCATCAGCCGCTCGAACGAGACCAGGACGTTTTCGATCCCCTCGGTCTCATCGAACCCGAGCGTCAGCTTGCCCTCATCATACCAGGCCTTGAGCGGGGCGTAGTAGTTCACACCCTTGGCGAGGAAATCCGGCAGGAAGATGCCCTTTACCGTCAGCCGCTTCATCAGGATCTGATCGAACCGGGCGGGGCCAGGCAGGCCGGCCTCGGAGGTATAGCCCTCGATCAGCCCGCAAATTCCGATCCGGCCATAGTGCGCCATATTGGGCAGCGCCGCATCGAGCAGCGCGCCGCCGACGTTCTCGAAATAGACGTCGATCCCGCCGTCGATTGTCGCCAGTTCCGCTGCAACGTCCTGGGACTTGTAGTCGATCGCTTTGTCTATCCCCAGCGTGCCGGTAAGCCAGGCGCACTTTTCTGCGGAACCGGCGATACCGATCACCCGGCAGCCCATGTTGCGCGCGATCTGGCAAGCGACGCTTCCGGTCGCGCCGGCAGCGGCAGAGACCAGCACGGTTTCGCCGGCTTGCAGCCCCAGGACGTCGCTCAAGCCGCACAGCGCGGTCCAGCCGTTGAGGCCCAGGGCGCCAAAGTGGTCGCGGATTTCGCGCACGTTGGGATCGAGCAGGGTCAGGCCGGACATGGCCGGATCGACCAGGCTGTGTGTCGCCCAGTGCCCGAACCCGCGGACCATGTCACCCGGCTTGAAGCCTTCTGCGCGCGATTCGATCACCGGCCCGATAAATTGCCCCTGCATCGGCGTGCCAAGCGCGATCGGGGGCGAATAGGAATCCTCGCGCGCGGTCATCCATACCCGCACCCCGGGGTCCATCGACAGGTAATGCGCCGCAACCAGCACCTGGCCTTCGCCCACTTCAGGCAGGGCGGCGTGCTGCAACGAGAGTGCGGAGCCATAGTCATGCCCGACAGGCCGCGAATCGAGCCGCCAAAAGCGATAGGATGTCATCGGTTCAAATCCCTCTGGGTCCATGCTGACGGTGGATATTGCGGAAACTGCGGGTCTTGAACAGCCAGCATCCATCGATCTTGACGCATTCGTCGGCATAGACCCCGCGGTCGCGCATCGTCACCCCGCCCTGGTCATAGACCTCGGACGTGTAGCTGCGCATCGTCGCTCGGTTTCCGGCCACTTCGATCGATCCGGGCCAGGCTTCGAACATGATCCCGGGAAAGCCCTTCATCGCCTCGACCCACATCGCCCGAATCGCAGCGCGGCCGGTGGTTGTGCCGATTTCGGGATAGTCGGGCAGCGATCACTCGGCATCCTCGGCCCAGGTCGCGGCCCAGGCATCGGCATCGCAACGGGTTACTGCGTCGGCATAGGTTTCAAGCAGCTCGCGGATCGCAAGGCGGTCTTCGGTGGGGCCGGTGAAGGGCATCTCGATCTCTCCCGTGGTTGAAGCGCCGAGACTAACCGCGCCCGGCCCGGCGCGAACCTAGGGCATAGGTGAGGTCAGGCCAAAACCGGCAATTCGTCGATCCCCGGCGGCGCATCGGGCACCGCCACTTCGATCATGCCGCCTGCGATCCGCAGCGGAAACAGCCGTAAGTCGCGGTACATCCCGCCCAGGCATTTCCCGCTCTCCACTTCGAAGCGCGCGCCGTGGAGCGGACACATCACCGCGCCGCGGCGGATCCGCCCGCCCGAAAGCAGCGATGCCTGGTGGGTGCAGCGATCGTTGAGCGCGGTAAAACCCTGCTCAGTCCGGGCGACCAGCACATACCAGCCGGCCACCTGCACGGCGAGCTTGCCTTCTTCGGGAAACTCGCTTTCCGCGATCAGGGCATGCCAGGTTTCGCTCACGGTGGGATCAGGACATCGCGATGGTGGTGAGGACATCGCCGCTCGCCCAGTCCCGGGCAGCATCGGCAACCATCGCGTAGAACCCGGTGAGCGAAGGGACCGGAGAATAGAGCTCGAGCATGTGGCCATAGGCAGCCGAGGTATCGACAAAGGCGAACACAAAGCCGTCGTTCATCACCGAGCGCTGCGCCAATCGGTGCCCGTCTACCTCCAACCGGGCGATCTCGGCATCGACATCATCGACCCACAGCGCAACGTGGTGCAGCCCCCATTGGTCCGAGCCTTCGGGATAGAGATCGCGCATCGCCGAGGGCCCGGGATTGTTCTGCTGGACGAACTCGATCATCACCCCGCCCCACTGCCCATAGGCCGAGCTGTGATCGAACAGGTGTGGCTGCCCGCGATGGACCGAGTCGGCGACCGGGATGTTGTCGGCAACGAAATAGGGGCCCGAGCCGAAGACGCGGTGATGCGCCAGCGCCGCCACACGGACATCGGCACAGAAGTAGGCCAGCTGCCGGACAGGGCTCAAGGTCACAGCGTCGCGCCGCCATCAACACGGAATTCAGCTCCGGTGGCAAAGGCGCTCTCGTCGCTGGCGAGGAACAGCGCCATCGCCGCGATCTCTTCGGGCCGGCCCAACCGCCCGACCGGATGGGTCGAAACAAACGAGGCATAGAGTGCATCGGGATCATCGGACTGGGCCAGCACCTTGTCGATGATCGGGGTGTGGATCGCGCCGGGGTGGATCGAATTGCAGCGGATCGGATAACCCTTGCTGGCATAGTGCAGCGCGCAGGATTTGGTGATGTGGGTAACCGCGGCCTTGGCGGCGTTGTAGGCCACCAGGTTGGCCTGGGCGCGCACTCCGGTCATCGACGACATGTTGATGATCGAACCGCCAGCTTCGCGCATCAGCGGGATCACGTGCTTGCAGCCCAGGAACACGCTGACCACATCGATTTCGATCTCGTGCATGAACTGCGGCAGGGTGACTTCCTCGATCGATCCCAGCGTGGTGATGCCGGCATTGTTGACCAGTACGTCAAGCCGCTCGCACGTGCCCAGCCCGGCCAGCCAGCTGTCCTCGTCGGCCACGTCAAGCCGCACGAACCGCGCCGCCGCGCCCAGCTCTGCGGCCAGCGCCTCGCCGTTCTCGATGTCGATATCGGCAATCACCACGCTTGCACCCTCGGCGACAAAGCGCCGGGTAATAGCTTCGCCCAGACCCGATGCCGCGCCCGTTACCAGCGCCATTTTGCCTTCCAGTCGTCCCATCGCTTGGCTCCCTGCATTCGGCAAAGCCTTGCTGGCCATTCGGACCCGCAAACCCTTCGCCCACGCGCATTCCATAGCCCCCGCCCCGGCGCAACTCGGCTAGTCTTATCGCTAGGCTTGGGATCGGGCAGAATCCAATCCGCAACGCCGGTTTGCCGCTTGTTTCTCCGGTCGCAAATTATCGGTCGCAAGCCGAAAGGCTCGCACGAAACCGGTTTCCGGGTGCATCGAGCAAGGCCGCACCCCTGTCCCCGCTTGCCCCGCACGCCGCCGCCTTGTAAGGGCGCGCGGAAACTCCCCGCACCCACGCTTTCCCCCAAAAGGACCCCCCGATGGCCGCGCAGTACGCCTATGTCATGAAGGGCATGACCAAGACTTTCCCCGGCGCCCAGAAGCCGGTGTTGAGCGACATTTCCTTGCAGTTTTACCAGGGCGCCAAGATCGGCATCGTCGGGCCCAACGGCGCGGGCAAATCGACGCTGATGAAGATCATGGCCGGGATCGATACCGACTACACCGGCGAAGCCTGGCCGGGTGAGTACATCACCGTCGGCTATCTGGCGCAGGAGCCCGAGCTCGACACCAGCAAGACCGTGCTCGAGAACGTCAAGGACGGCGCCCGCGAAACCGCCGATCTGGTCGAGCGGTTCAACGAAGTCTCAGCCCTGATGGGCGAACCCGATGCCGATTTCGACGCCTTGGGCACCGAAATGAGCGAGCTTCAGGAAAAGATCGACGCGGTTGACGGCTGGACGCTCGACAACCAGCTCGAGATCGCGATGGAAGCGCTGCGCTGCCCGCCAGGGGACTGGCCGGTCGACAATCTTTCGGGCGGCGAAAAGCGCCGGATCGCGCTGACCCGGCTGCTGATCCAGAAACCCTCGATCCTGCTGCTCGACGAACCTACCAACCACCTCGATGCGGAAAGCGTCGAGTGGCTCGAAAACCACCTGAAAGAGTACGCCGGCGCGGTGCTGATGATCACCCACGATCGCTACTTCCTCGACAACGTGGTCGGCTGGATCCTCGAACTCGATCGCGGCAAGTACTTCCCCTACGAGGGCAACTATTCGACCTATCTCGAGACCAAGGCCAAGCGTCTGGCGCAGGAGGAGCGCGAGGAGAGCGGCAAGCAGAAGGCGCTGGCCCGCGAACTCGAGTGGATCCGCCAGACCCCGGCGGCGCGCCAGACCAAGAGCAAGGCCCGCGTCCGCAAGTTCGAGGAACTGCAGAACGCGCAGGACAACCGCGGCGTCGGCAAGGCCCAGATCGTCATCCAGGTGCCCGAACGGCTCGGCGGCAAGGTGATCGAGGACTAGGGCGTATCCAAGGCCTATGGTGACAAG
>JANOGS010000072.1:0-9127 GCA_031414115.1 Novosphingobium sp.
GGTGAGCGTTCAGTGCAGATGCTCGACCAGCAGCACTGCCCCGTCGGCGCCGCTGACCCGCATCTTGGTGCCCGGTTCGGCATCAGGGCCGCGCGCCAGCCATTCGCTGTCGCCCAGCTTGACCCGGCCCGAACCGTCCGCGATCACCTGGGTCACGGTCACGGTTTCGCCCATCGCGCGGGCGCCGCGATCGTTCATTTTGGGATCGGCGGGCACGATCGGGTTGGCGCGCAGGTAATTGCGGCCAATGAACACCGAGACGATCGCCAGCACCGCAAACAGCACGATTTCCAGCGGCAAGCCGATCGGCACCAGCCAGGTCACCACCCCGGTGATCAGCGCGGCACCCGCCAGCCAGATCAGGAATACCCCAGGAATGACGATCTCGGCGATCGCCAGGACCAGCCCCAGCCCCAGCCACAGCCAATGCGACGACAGCGAGTCCAGCAATTCCATCGGCTTACCCTTCCTGCTTGCTGCCCAGCGCGTCCTTGACCAGCTCGCCGATGCCGCCGAGCGAGCCAATCAACTGGGTCGCCTCAACCGGGAACAGGATGGTCTTGGCGTTGGGCGAAGTGGCGAAGGCGGCAACCGCCTCGGTGTATTTCTGCGCCACGAAATAGTTGAGCGCCTGGGTGCCCGAAGTGGCAATCGCCTCGGACACGACCAGGGTCGCCTGCGCTTCCGCCTGTGCCAGGCGTTCGCGCGCCTCGGCATCGCGAAAGGCGGCCTCCTTGCGCCCTTCGGCCGACAGGATCGCACCCTGCTTTTCGCCTTCCGCCTTCAGGATTTCAGCGGCACGAAAGCCTTCTGCCTCAAGAATGTTGGCGCGCTTCTCACGCTCGGCCTTCATCTGCCGGGCCATGGCGTTGGAAATGTCGGCCGGCGGGCGGATGTCCTTGATCTCGATCCGGGTGATCTTGACTCCCCACGGCGAAGTCGCGTGGTCGATCACGCTGAGCAGCTTGGCGTTGATCTCGTCACGCTTCGACAGGGTTTCGTCGAGGTCCATCGAACCCATCACCGTGCGCAGGTTGGTGGTGGTCAGCTGCATGATCGCGACATAGAGGTTGGAAACCTCATAGGCCGCCTTGCCGGCATCGAGCACCTGGAAGAACACGATCGCATCAACCCCGACCATGGCATTGTCGCGGGTGATGATTTCCTGACCCGGAATGTCGAGCACCTGTTCCATCATGTTGATCTTGTGGCCGACCCGATCGAAGAACGGGATCAGGATGTGCAGCCCCGGCGCTGCTGCCAGCGTGAACTTGCCGAGCCGTTCGATCGTGTAGACATAGCCCTGGCGGACCACCCGCACGCCCATCAGCAGCAGGATGAAGACCAGCCCAAGCAGCGCGATCAGGGTACCAAACATCGTTCCTACCTTCTTTTTGCGTTTCGCCCCGGAATGTTAGCGGCTGAGCAGCGGCGGGCAAGTGAAACCGGACTGCGGCTGCGGATTGCTTAACCCGAAAGTAACCATGCCGGCGCTAATGTCCGGCCATGATCCAGGAAAATCCCGTCAGCTGGAGCCAGGGCTTCCACGGCTCCGAGCACCCCGAGACCGCCGCGCTGCGCGTCCAGAAAGACTATGTCGACACCATGGTCGCCCTGAAACGCGAGAACATGGACCGGGTCTATGCCTATCTCACCGGGCTGCTCGAAAAGGCCAAGGAAGAGCTTGGCCACGCCCGCGCCGGCAACAACGAGCACCGCCGCCAGGCGCTGCGCCAGAATGTCGACGAGATCATCGCCTATCTCAAGGGCCAGGCGCTGGACGTGACCGCGCCCAAGTTCGAGAACGGCGGCTATGCTCTCGATGATGTCCCGGCCTTCTTCGGCCAGGTCAAATGCGTGCTCGACCAGTGGTTCGACAGCCACCTGATGAGCGTTTACGACGAAATCGTGATCCTGGTGAACCTCAAGAAGAAAGCGGTTCAGCCCGACTAGGCGCTGCCAAGTTCACCCAGGTCCGTTTGTCCTGAGGAGCTGCAGAGCAACGCGAAGCAGCGTCTCGAAGGACCTTCGCGCGACGGTGGTTCGAGACGGGCCTTCGCTGCGCTCTGTCCCTCCTCACCACGAACGGGAGGGAAACCTTTCCCCCTCACAACCCCTTGTACAGCACCAACAACCGCGCCCAGGCGCGCTCTGCCTCGGGCTTGTCGTAAACCGGCGAATCGAGCGCGCACCAGCCGTGGTTGGCGTTGTAGACCTCGATCTCGGCAGCGCGCCCGGCGGCCTTGGCGGCGGCGCGGAAGGCATCCTTGTCTCCCGGCGCGCTGGCATCGTCATTGCTGGCGACCGCGATCAGATAGCTCGCCGTGCTCGCGCCAAGCAGTCGGTGCGGACTGTCGGGCGCGGCCGTCACCAGCCCGCCGCCGTGGAACGAGGCCGCAGCCTTGACCCGCCCGGGTACCGCCGCAGCGGTGCGCACCGCGAACGGCCCGCCCATGCAATAGCCCTGGGTGCCGATCCCGCGCCTGGTATCGACCGCATTCTGCTGATCAAGCCAGGCGACGAAGGCCTTGGCATCGCGCACCGCGCCGGCATTGCTGAGCGCCGCGAGCATCGGCCCCAGCTTGGCCTGGCCCTCGGGAGTGCGCCATTCGGAGATCGAATTCAGTACCGGCGCCTTGGTACTGCGGTAGTAGTGGTTGACCACCAGCACCGCATAGCCCGCCCTGGCCAGCCGCCGCGCCATCGCCTTGTAGGCATCGCGCAGGCTGGCGATATCGGGCCACAGCAGCACCCCTGGGTGCTTGCCCTCGGCCGGGTGGACGAAGAACCCGTCGGCGCTGCCATCAGGGGTCGGGATCGTCACCGCTGTCTCGGTAAGCGTTTGCGGCGCGGTGCCGCTTTCGGCGCCGGTGCAGGCCGCGAGCATGCCCGCCGCGCCGATCGCCGCGAATTCCCGGCGGTTGAGGCCCTTGGCGGCCAGCGCGGATTCTTCCTCGTGGGCAGTCAGGTCATCGCACATCGCAGCTCTCCTTACCCGACCAAGAATAACCTGCGCCGCAAGCGAGTCCAGCATGGCGCGCCGGGCAATTGGGCGCTAGACCCGCAAGCCTGGCAAGGAGAGCAGACCGATGGCAGTGAAATTGACGGTGAACGGCAAGACGGTTGCGGCCCAGGCCGAACCCGACACCCCGCTGCTGTGGGTGCTGCGCGAAGAACTGGGGCTGACCGGAACCAAATTCGGCTGCGGGATCGCGGCTTGCGGGGCCTGCAGCGTCCATATCGACGGCGCCGCAGCGCGATCATGCAGCGTCCCGCTGAGCGCGGCGGCGGGCAAAGCGGTGACCACGATCGAAGGATTGAAGGGCGCCGACGGCACCTTGCATGCGGTCCAGCAGGCCTGGATCGAGGCGCAGGTGCCGCAGTGCGGCTATTGCCAATCGGGCCAGATCATGGCGGCAGTGGCCCTGATCCGTGACAGCGGCCGGCCGAGCACCGCGCAGATCGACGCGGCGATGACCAACCTGTGCCGCTGCGGCACCTACCCGCGGATCCGCCAAGCGATCCTTTCCGCCACCGGCCAGGCTGCGGTCCAGCAGGAGAAGGTGTGATGGGCTTCAAGCGCAGGGCATTCCTGATCGGCGGTGCGGCCGTGGTCGGCGGCGGCATCTTTGCATTGCAGTACAGCGACTATGCCGCCCAGCGCGACGCCGCGGCACTGACCCGCAGCGACAAGGGCGGAACTTTTGCCGCCTGGCTAAGGGTTGGCGAGGATGACAAGGTCACGCTGTTCTCTCCCCACGTCGATATGGGCACCGGCAACCCGACCGCACTCGCGCAGATGGCGGCGGAAGAACTCGATGTCGATTTTGCGGCGATGGTGGTCGAACATGCGCCGGTGGAGAACGCCTTTGCCAACACCTGGATGGGCAAGGGGTTCATTGGCGAGATGGCACCCGGCGCCGCGGCGCTGATGACCGATTCGATCTATTCGCTGCTGTCGCGCAATATGGTCAACCAGATCACCGGCGGTTCCGGCGCGATCCGCTTTACCGGCCAGCTGGGGGTCCGCACGCTGGCCGCCGCCGCGCGCCAGGCGCTGGTTGCTGAGGCCGCCGAGCGGCTGGGCGTGCCCGCCGCCGAGCTGACCACCGCCAAAGGAACTGTCAGCCACGCCAAGACCAGCCGCATGCTGCGTTATGGCGAGCTGGCCAAGGCCGCGGCCGAGCGCGATCTGCCCGGCGAACCGCAGCTCAAGGCGGCAAAGGACTTCACGCTGATCGGCACTTCGGTGCCGCGGCTCGATATTCCCGGCAAGGTTGATGGCAGCGCCCAGTACGGGATTGACTTTGCCCTGCCCGAAATGCGCGTTGCCACGGTGATGGCGGCGCCGGTCCGCAGCGGCAAACTGGAAAGCGTCGACCCGGCCCCGGCGATGGCAATCAAAGGTGTCGAGAAGGTCGTCGAGTTTGAAGACGCGGTCGCGGTGATCGCCCGCGGTTATTGGCCAGCGCTGACCGGCCTGCGCGCGCTGAGCCCCAAGTTCTCCGACGGCGGCCACGGCGGGGTTACCACCGCGGCGCTGAGCACCGAGCAGGACAAGCTGAGCGCGGAGGCGGTCAAAGACTTCGCTGCCAAGGGCGGCAAGCTGGTCGAGGCGACCTATCGCGCGCCCTATGTGCACCACGCGATGATGGAACCCTTCGCGCTGACCGCGCACCACAAGGACGGCAAGCTGGATGTCTGGGGCGGCTTGCAGGATCCGCTGGCGAGCAAGAAGGCCGCCGCCGAAGCCGCCGGGGTGGACGCGGACGATGTTACCTTCCACCCGATGCTGCTGGGCGGCGGGTTCGGCCGCAAGCTGCCCGGGCAGATCGAGATCATTGGCCAGGTCGTGAAGCTGGCGATGGCATCGCCGTGGCCGGTCAAGGTGATCTGGCCGCGCGAGGAAGAGGTCCGCCAGGGCACCTACCGCCCGCAGAGCACGATCGCGCTAAAAGCGGCGCTGAAAGCAGATGGCACCATCGCCGCCTTGCAGGGCGGTTACGCCCAAGCTGCAGGGTCAGAAGCGGGCCGGCCGCTGCTTTATGCGATCGAGGGTGCCGAACTGAAGCATGCCGAGCACAGCAGCCATGTGCTGACCGGGGCCTGGCGCTCGGTCGAGGCTTCGCAGCACGGCTTTTTCCACGAAAGCTTCATCGACGAGCTGGCCCATGCCGCCGGCGCCGATCCGATCGCCTTCCGCAAGCGCCATCTGGCGGCGGGATCGCGCGCCATCAAGCTGCTCGATGCGGTTGCCAAGGCCTCGGGCTGGGGCACGCCGCTGCCCAAGGGAACCGGGCGCGGTGTGGCGGTGGTCGAGAGCTTTGGCACGGTCTGCGCGCAAGTGGTCCAGGCCTCGCTGCGGCCCGACGGCTATCCCAAGGTGGAAAAGGTCTGGGCAGCGGTCGATTGCGGCCAGGTGGTCAATCCCGATAGCGCCGAAGCCCAGGTGATGGGCGGGATCGTGATGGGTCTGTCAGCGGCGATCCACGAGGAGATCACCATCGACAAAGGCGCGGTGGTGCAATCGAGCTTCACCGACTATCCGCTGCTGACCCTCGCTGAAGCGCCCGAAATCTCGATTGCCTTTGTCGACAACGGATCGAAGATGGGCGGGCTGGGCGAACCCGGGCTGCCCCCGGCGGCACCGGCGCTGGCCAATGCGCTGTTCGCCGCAACCGGCAAGCGGATCCGTACCCTGCCGATCCGGGCTCAGGCTGGTTCCTGACCCGACCGGCAGATTGGGACTCGATTCCGCGCCGCAGGGCTGCAACAAGCGCCGCAACAAAAACCCCTGAACGGGAAGGATCGAGGATGCGTCTGAAGTTACTGGCCCTGGCGGCGCTGCTGCCGCTGGCTGCGTGCGGGACCAAACCCTCGCCGCCGGCCACCGAAGGCGTCACTGACGCGATGATCGCCGCGGCGCCCGAAGGCGAGTGGCTGTCCTATGGCCGTGACTATGCCGAGCAGCGCTTCTCGCCGCTGACCCAGATCAGCGATGCCAACGTTGGCGAGCTCGGCCTTGCCTGGTCGGCCGATCTCGATACCGCACGCGGCCAGGAAGCGACCCCGCTGATGCACGACGGGGTACTCTACATCACCACCGCCTGGTCGCACGTGAAGGCTTATGACGCCAAGACCGGGGCGCTGAAGTGGGCCTACGATCCCAAGGTGCCGCGCGAAAAGCTGGTCGAGGTGTGCTGCGATGCGGTCAACCGCGGGGTCGCGCTCTATGGCGACAAGGTCTATGTCGGCACGCTCGATGGCCGCCTGATCGCGCTCGACCAGAAGACCGGCAAGGTGGTGTGGGACAAGCTGACCATCCCCGAGGGCTCGCAAATGGCGATCACCGGGGCGCCGCGGATCGTCAAGGGCCGGGTGCTGATCGGCTCGGCCGGTGCGGAATACTTCACCCGCGGCTACCTCGCCGCGTTCGATCCGCAAACCGGCGACGAGCTGTGGCGGTTCTATACCGTGCCCGGCGATCCGGCAAAAGCGCAGGAAGGCAAGCACCTCGACGCCGCCGCCAAGACCTGGAACGGCGAGTGGTGGAAACTGGGCGGCGGCGGCACGGTGTGGGATTCGATCACTTACGATCCGGTCACCGAGCTGGTCTATTTCGGCACCGCCAATGCCGAGCCGTGGAACCCGGCTTACCGCAACACCGAAGGCGCGGGCGACAGCCTCTACACCGCCTCGATCGTCGCAGTGGACCCGGAAACCGGCGAATATGCCTGGCACTTCCAGGAAACCCCCGAGGATCGCTGGGACTTCGATTCGAACCAGCAGATCACCGTCGCCGATATCGAGATCGCCGGGGCCAAGCGCCATGTGGTGATGCACGCCCCCAAGAACGGGTTCTTTTATGTGCTCGACGCCAAAACCGGCGAGTTCATCTCGGGCAAGCCGTTCGTCGAGGGGATCAACTGGGCGAGCGGGCTCGATCCCAAGACCGGCAAGCCCCAGGTCAACCCCGAGGCCAAGTACGAGATCACCGGCAAGCCGTTCGTCGGCATGCCGGGCGCGGTTGGCGCGCATTCGTGGTCGCCGATGAGTTACAGTCCAAAGACGGGGCTGGTCTATATTCCCACCAACAACGCGCCCGCATTCTACTCCCACGATCCCGACTGGAAGCCCGGTACCACCGGCTTCCAGCTGGGGATCGACGCCACCGGCGGCAACATCGCGGCTGAGAAGGCAATTCGCGAGACCACCAAGGCGGCGATGACCGGAACGCTGGTGGCCTTCGACCCGGTCGCCGGCAAGGTTCGCTGGGCCGTGCCCCACGCCACTCCGACCAACGGCGGTACACTGGCGACCGCGGGCAATCTGGTATTCCAGGGGACTTCGCTGGGCGAATTCCGCGCCTATGCCGCCGATACCGGCAAGCAGCTGTGGAGCTTCGAGGCGCAAAGCGGGATCCTCGCCGCGCCGATGACCTATGCCATCGCTGGCGAGCAATTTGTCGCGGTTCTGGTCGGCTGGGGCGGGGTCTGGGACGTTAGCGCGGGCGCGCTGGTGACCAAGCGACTGACCCCCAACATCAGCCGGTTGATGGTGTTCAAACTGGGCGCAGGCGGCAAGTTGCCGCCGCCGCCGCCCGGTGCCGAGCGGGTGCTCGATCCGCCACCGCTGAGCGGAACCATGCAGCAGATCGCCGCGGGCGAGAAGTGGTACACCAACAGCTGCTCGGTGTGTCACGGCGCCATGGCCGTGGCCGGCAAGCTCAATCCCGACATCCGCCACTCGGTCGCGCTGGGCAATCCCAAGCTGTGGCAGGAGATCGTCCACGACGGCGTGCTCAAGCAAAACGGCATGGTCGGCTGGAAGGGCCAGTTCACGCCCGAGCAGATCGAGAATATCCGCCTCTACACGATCAAGCGCGCCAACGAAGACAAGGCACTGGGCGGCGACTGAGCCGATGAAACCGCCCAAGCCGATCGACTGGGACGCGCTGCCGCACGGCGGTGATTTGTTTGGCGAGCTGCAGCTGGCCGAGCATGACTGCGCCGCGCTGAAACAGCGGCCGCCGCTGTTTCATGGCCTCGCGCTGTGCGCGGTCGCAGCGGGGGCGGCGGCGTGGCTGGCCGAGCACTATGGCTTTCCGATCATCCTGCTGGGCCTGCTGGTCGGCCTCGCGCTCAATTTCGTCTCGGCCGATCCGCGCAGCCATGCCGGGCTCGACTTTGCCAGCCGCACATTCCTGCGGCTCGGGATCGTGGTGCTGGGGCTGCAGGTGACTTTCGCCCAGATCGGCGCGCTGGGGCTGGCGCCCTTCGCCGCGCTGGCAGTGGTCATGGCGGTGACGATTGCGGCGGGGCTCGCCGGAGCGCGGCTCAGCGGCCAATCGCGTTATGCCGGGATCCTGGCGGGCGGGGCCACCGCGATCTGCGGGGCAAGCGCGGCGCTGGCGCTCTATGGCGTCATCGGCAAGGACCGGCTGAGCCAGGCGCAATTTGCCTTGAGCCTGGTCGGCATCGCGCTGGCCAGCGCCTTTGCGATGACGGTCTATCCCTTGCTGGCGAGCGAACTGGCGCTGAGCGACGCCCAGGCCGGGTTTCTGATCGGCGCCTCGATTCACGATGTCGCCCAGGCGATCGGCGGCGGCTATGCCTTTTCCGACACGGCCGGCGCCTCGGCGACGATCGTCAAGCTCGCCCGGGTGGCACTGCTCGCGCCGCTGGTGGCGCTGGCCAGCCTGTGGCTCGGCGCGGCGGGCAGCGATGGCGCCCAACCGGTTTGGAAACGCCTGGCGCTGCCGTGGTTTATCCTCGCGTTTCTGGGGGTGGTCACGTTCAACAGCCTGGTAACGCTGCCGGCCCAGCTGACCGGAATCGGCCTGACCGCGTCGAAAGCACTGCTGCTGCTGGCGGTAACCGCAACGGCAATGCGCAGCCGGATGGACCTGCTGCTGCAAATGGGCTGGCGTGCCACCGTGCCGGTGATTACCGCGACGCTGGCAAGCTTTGCGGCGGCACTGGGCTTCGCACTGGTGCTGCTTTAAATCACAAAATCCATGATCGCCGGCATCGCCTTGCGGTTGCGGTTTTCGACCATGACATTGTGCAGCGCCGAAACCTGGGTGCTGCCAGTGCGGACAAACAGGAACGGCAGAAAGCCGTGGATC
>JANOGS010000073.1:0-6914 GCA_031414115.1 Novosphingobium sp.
CGTCACCCGTATCCGCAAGAAGCTCGGCCCCGATGTGATCACCACGATCCGCGGCCTTGGCTACAGCCTTGACGACCCGGCGGGACCGGGGCGGGGCTGAGTGGCCTTTGGTCTCCCTGGCTGAAACTGAGGGTTCACGCGGAGGCGCGGAGCCGCGGAGATTTTTTTCATCACGCGAAGCCGCGAAAGCGCGAAGATGTTGTGTCGGCCGCAGGCCCATTCGCTCAGTCCACCGATCTCGCTTGGCGGACCGTTGGATAGAGAGAGCGGCTTTGCCGCAAGTGCAACCTCTTCGCGTCTTCGCGGCTTCGCGTGAGGAAATTTCTATCGGGCTCCGCGTCGCCGCGCCTCCGCGTGAATTGCCTTCCCTTCCCGCCACAGAGACGATCACTTGAACACCGTAGCCACCTCCACCCCCCACACCGGCTCGCTGTCGCGCCGGATGATGGTGATCGCGGCGGGGTGGATCACGGTGCTGCTGCTGCTCGGCGGAGTGGCGCTCGACCGGACGCTCACCAACCTCGTCACCCGCAATTTTGACAACCAGCTTGGCTACATGCTCACCGCGATGATCGGCTCGGCCGAAATCGGCCCCGACGGTGAGGTGTTCTTCAACCGCCCGCTGGGCGACCAGCGCTTCCTCGAACCCAATTCCGGGCTCTACTGGCAGATCAGCGGGACCGGGCATGAGGATTTCCCCTCGCGCTCGCTGTGGGATCGCAGCCTCAAGGTCCACGGCAACCACACCGATCTCGCTCCGCATGTCTACGATAGCGGCCAGTTCCCCGACGAGCCGCTGCGGATCATGGAGCGTTCGATCGTGCTGCCCGGCAGCGAGACCAAGTGGTGGTTCAGTGTCGCCGAGAGCCGCGCGGCGCTGGACGGCCAGATTCGCCAGATCCGCGCGATCCTCGCCTACAGCTTCCTCATCCTGGGGCTTGGTCTAATCGCGATGGCGGCGCTGCAAACCTGGTACGGCCTTGGCCCCCTGCGCGGCGTGCGCCTGGCCATCCAGCGGATGCGCAGCACCGGGGCGGGGCGGGTGAGCGATCCGCTGCCCTTGGAGGTCCAGCCGCTGGTCCAGGAGCTCAACGCGCTGCTCGCCCATTCGGAGAAGCAGGCGGAAGAAGCCCGGACCCACGCCGGCAACCTTGCTCACGCGCTCAAGACGCCGCTGACCGTGGTGATGAACGCCGCCACCGCCAAGGCGCCGGACCTTGCCGATACCGCGATCCGCGAGGCTGCGGTGATGCGCCGCCAGGTCGATCACCACCTCGCCCGCGCCCGCGCCGTCGGCCGCCGCGCGGTCGGCCAGGCTCGCGCGCAGGTCGGCGAGAGCGTCGAGGCAGTGCTGCGCGCGGTCACCGTGCTCTATGAGAAGGCTCGCTTCGACCTCGACGGCAACCGCGAGGTCCTGGTGGCGATCGAACGCCAGGACCTCGACGAAATCCTCGGCAACCTGATCGAGAACGCGGCCAAGTACGGCGGTGGCAGCGTGTTCGTGACGATCGACCCGGAAGCCGATCCGCGGTTCTGCGAAATCTGGGTTGAGGACGACGGCTCCGGCATTCCCGAAGAGGAACGGGTCCGGATCTTCGATCGCGGTGCTCGGCTGGATACCGGCAAGCCGGGCACTGGGCTGGGGCTGGCGATCGTGCGGGATGTGGCGGAGATTTACGGGGGCAGCGTAGCGTTGGATGAAAGCGAGGACTTGGGTGGACTGCTTGTGAAGCTGAGATTGCCTCGGGCTGGAAGTTGAAGTTGAGCGCTAAAGTGGTTATACGCTTATCCACATATTGGAGATGCGAAATGGGCGATGAATCTGTCCGTTGGACCGTGATGGTCGACAAGAGCACTGATATCGACTTGCGAACCTATCTTGCCCAGCAAGGGATGAAGAAGGGTGACCTATCGAAATTCATTGAGGATGCAGTCAAATGGCGGCTGTTCGACCTTAGCTTGGCCGAGTTTCGCATGGGCTTTTCCGACCTCACCGAAGACGAAGCTATGGCGCTCGCCGATGAGGCGGTTGCGTGGGCTCGCCAGGGCGGCGGTCGTTGAAGGCCGTAATCGACACGAACATCATCATCAGCGCTCTGATCGCATCTAGGTCGCTCCCGGCAGCAATTCTTGACCTCTGGCGCAAAGAGCGCTTTTCGATGCTGACTTGCGCGGAGCATCTTGAGGAGCTTCGCAGAGCTACTCGTTACCCGAGAGTTCGCTCCCGGGTCCAGCCGGCGGTCGCAGGCAGGTTGGTGAACGAGGTTGGAAAGCTCGGAATCTTCGTTGAAAAACTGCTGATTGTTGAGCGTTCGCGGGATCATTGGGACAATTATCTATTGGCCTTGGCTGAAGCCGGATCAGCCAACTTTCTCGTTACAGGTGACAAGGCGGGCCTGCTCGCGCTCGGAAAGCATGGATCGACGAAGATCGTTTCGGTGCGCGAATTTGCCGATTTGCTGAAAATTTGAAGCTTCTTACTTCCCCGCCGCCTGCTCATGGTGCCTGATCACTTCCTGGATCACGAAGCGCAGGAACTTCTCCGAAAACTCCGGATCGAGTTGCGCCTCCACCGCCAGCTGCCGCAGCCGGGCGATCTGGCGTTCCTCGCGCGCCGGGTCGCTGGCGGGCAAGCCGTGCTCGGCCTTGTAGGCGCCGACTGCTTTGGTGATGCGGAAGCGTTCGGCAAGGATGTGGATCAGCGCGGCGTCGATGTTGTCGATCGAGGCGCGGAAGCTGTCGAGGCTGGGGTCGGACATGGTCATTTTCGGTTTGACTTACACCTGGACGAGAAAAACCCAACTCCGTTCGTCCTGAGGAGCCGCAGAGCGCAGCGAAATGGCGTCTCGAAGGACCCTGGCGCAAGGGTGGTTCGAGACGGGCCTTCGCTGTGCTCAGTCCCTCCTCACCATGAACGGCGGTGAGTGCTTGGTTGCCGCTAGCATGACAATTTGCAGTTGCCTATTCGTGTTGGGCCATTGCCAGCTTTGCACTTGCGAATGCATCGCAACCCTCGCTAGGGCGAAAACACAATGGCTGCCGATGTAATCCCCCTCCGCCCGCGCGACCGCGAACCTTCGCTCGCCCCGATCATGGCGCTCACCGCGCCCAGCATGAATGCGGTCAACGCGGTGATCCTTGAGCGGATGCAGAGTGAGATCCCGCTGATCCCGGCGCTGGCCGGGCACCTGATCGCCGGCGGCGGCAAGCGGATGCGGCCGATGCTGACTCTGGCTGGGGCCGAGCTGGTCGGCTATCACGGCACCCGCCACCACAAGCTCGCCGCCGCAGTCGAATTCATCCACACCGCGACGCTGCTGCATGACGATGTGGTCGATGGCTCGCAGCTGCGCCGCGGCAAGGCCGCCGCCAATCTGATCTTCGGCAATCCCGCGACCGTGCTGGTCGGCGATTTCCTGTTCACGCGCAGTTTTGAACTAATGGTCGAGGACGGCAGCCTGAAAGTGCTCAAGATCCTCTCCCACGCCTCCTCGGTGATTTCCGAGGGCGAGGTCGATCAGCTTACCGCCGCGCGCCAGATCGAGACTGGCGAGGAGCGCTACCTCAGCATTATCGGCGCCAAGACCGCCGCGCTGTTCGCCGCCGCCACCCGGATCGCCGCTGTTGTGGCCGAGAAGGGCGAGGCCGAGGAGCGCGCGCTGGAAGACTATGGTCGCAACCTTGGCATCGCTTTCCAGCTGGTCGACGATGCGATCGACTACGATTCGGATGTCGCCGAAATGGGCAAAGGCCGCGGCGACGATTTCCGTGAGGGCAAGATGACCCTGCCGGTGATCCTCGCCTACGCCCGCGGCTCTGAACCCGAGCGCGCTTTCTGGAAAGACGCCATATCGGGCCACCGCATTTCCGACGCAGACCTTGCCCATGCCATCGCGCTGATCGCCCGCCACGACGCCCTCAGCGCGACGCGCGAACGCGCCCGGCACTTTGCCCAGCGCGCGATCGACGCGATCGCCGGTTTCCCGGCCGGAGAAGCCCGCGCGGCGATGACCGAAGCGGCCGAGTTCGCGGTGGCGCGACGGTTCTGAGGAATCAGGCGGGTTCAGCCACCTTCAGAAGTCCGTGGTCTTGCTTGATCAGGTCCGAAGCCCGCTCGCCGATCATGATGCACGGCGCGTTGATGTTGCCGCTTGGAATTTCCGGCATGATGCTGGCGTCGGCGATCCGCAGGTTTCTGACCCCCATCACCCGCAGCCGCGGATCGACCACGTCGCCGATCCGGCACGTGCACGAGAGGTGATAGACCGTTACTGCGAAGTGCAGCGCGCAGTTTTCCAGCAGGGCGTCGCTCGGTTCGTCGCCCGGTTTGTAGCCGTGGAGTTCGGCGAGCCGCGAGGGCACGTACCAGTCGCCCACTCCTTCCCAGTTCCTGGCGATTTCGAGCGCCTTTCGCATGATCGCTACCATGACTTTCAGGTCATGCGGGTCGCCGAAATAATTGAGCTTGATTGCGGGATGAACAGCCGGATCAGGGCTTGTGATCGTCAACTCCCCCTCGCTGCGCGGAACGCAATTGCTTGCCAGCAGCGAGATGTTCTCCGCATCGGGATCGAACACGGCGTCAGGATCGTCAAGCAACTGATCGACGTCCAGCAGCAGCCGGTCCTCGATAATATCGCGGCCATAACAGGTCGGAATCAGGCCAATCTGGCCATCGTGGGTATGGGCGTCTCCCAGCCCGGTTGAGAAAAAGCCGATCCCATCGTAGATCGAGGATGAGGCGAGACCGCTGCCGGTTTCCTGCCATTCGGCAAGCCGCCGCTCCGCCTCCTGCTTGATGGCAAATTGTTCCGGGGTGAGCTTGGCATCGTCGGCTGGATCGGCAGGCAAGGGTCCGCCTGGCCCGCGCAGGGCGTCGGGTCCGGCCGAAAGCCCGAGCTCGCGCAAGGGCGTGCCGATCCCGGGGGCCGGAAAGACCATCGCCATCTGGTAATGATCCTTGAGATGCTTGCCGACGTGCGGAGAATCGAGCCGGCAGGCAATTCCCGCCGCCTCAAGCTCGCGCCGGCAGCCGATGCCCGAGAGCATGAGGAGATGCGGCGATCCGATCGCGCCAGCGCTGAGGATCGTTTCCCGCTTTGCGACAACCTCGCGCATTTGCCCCGTACTGTCGCGATAGAGCGCGCCGCTGCAGACCAGTCCTTCGGGGCTTTCATCCAGCAGCAGCCTCTGCACCATCGCTCCGGTGATGATGGTAAGGTTGGCGCGGGCCTCGACCTCGCCCTCAAGATAGCCATGATAGGTGCTCGAGCGGCGACCGTGGCGGGTATTGGTCTGAACCAGCGACGAGACCCCGCCGGGGTTGTACCTGCCGCTGCCGTTGTAATCCCCCGCCGGCAAACCGGATGCTTCGGCGGCGCGCACGAACTGGCGGGCGGCGGGAATGACCGGCGAGCGGATGCCCACCCCGATCGGGCCCGAAGCCCCGCGCCCCTCGCGGTCGATGATCGCTTCGTTGGACTGCGACACCTCTTCCATCCGCTCGAAGCAGGGCTGGACCTCGGCAAAGCTCCAGCCCGCGGCGCCGCGCTTTTCCCAGTTGTCGAAGTCACCAGGATGCCCGCGCACGAACACCATGTAGTTGATCCCCGACGAGCCCCCCAGCATCTTGCCGCGCGGTACCGGCATGGTCTTGTTGTGAAAGCCTTGGCCGCCCTTTCCGGCATCGGCCCGGAACATCCAGTCGGTTTCCGGGTCAAGCTGCAGCGAGCCGCAGGCCATCGGCATCGCCTCGCGCTCGGGCGGCTTGCCACCTGCCTCAAGCAAGGCGACCGAGATCTCGCGATTCTCGCTCAGCCGCGCCGCCAGCGCAGCCCCGGCAGACCCGCCGCCAACGATCACGAAATCGAATGTGTCAGACATATCTCATCCCCTGCTTCAATTGCGCCAGACGACCCGCATGTCCTGTTGTTCTGCCAAGGCTAGCCCGTTCATTGCCAACCGCCAACCGGCAAATGCAGTCTCGATCAGCGCGGAGCGATTGGGCCATGCGGCAGCTTGCCTGCGCCTGATTCCTCGGTCTCGGTGCAAGCCAACCGGAACTCGCCACCGCTCATCGCCGGCCCGCAACCCCTCACCGATCACCGCCCTTTTCGCGCGCCGAACCGTTCGGCGGATTCAGTTCTTTTTAACCAGGCCCCGCTCAATCTCAGCGTGCTTGGGGGACCCTTGGTTAGACCAAATCCGAAGGTCCAGAATGATGATTGAATACACAAATTCCCGTTCGCTGCGGATTATCGGTCCGTTTGCGGAAGTGCTTACCCGTGAGACACTGCCGCCGCCGAGCACCACCCGCTGGGTGGCCAGCCGCAAGGCCCAGGTGGTCGCTGCGGTCGAGGGCGGGCTGATGACCATTGACGAGGTCATGACCCGCTACAACCTCAGCCCGGAGGAGTTCTATGGCTGGCAGCGCGCGCTGCACACCGCCGGTGTGCCGGGGCTGCGGGTCGCCTGGACCCAGCATGACCGCGCGGCGCGGCGACGTCCGCGCGAATCCGCCGGCCATGCCGCGCGGCAGCTGGAAGCGGTCCAATAGTCAAATGTCATAGGCCCGCTGGCCGTGTTCGCACAGCCGGCGGGCTTGACCGCCTGAACAGGAGCCGCCAACCGGACTCTCGAAACGCAACCGGGAGTCTCCTTCGCATGCAACAGCGCCGCCTCGGCAAGTCCGCCATCGTTGTCTCCGACATCTGCATGGGGACGATGACTTTCGGCAACCAGGCCGACGAGAAGACCGCGCTGCGCATTCTCGACAAGTGCTTCGACGAAGGCATCAACTTCTACGACACCGCCGAGGGCTATCCGGTCCCACCCGATCGCAAATATGTCGGACGGACCGAGGAGATTGTCGGCAAGTGGATGAAGACCAAGCCGCGCGACGCGATCATCATGGC
>JANOGS010000074.1:0-5495 GCA_031414115.1 Novosphingobium sp.
AATAGCCGCGGTGCTCAAGGGCGGGCGCCGGGTGTCTTACGGCGCGCGCGCGATCTGCGACGGCGGCTTCCAGTCGCTGCCCTTGATCCGGGGGACGTTGAGGAAACCGGCGGTGCAGCCGATCAGCGCCCCGCCGGGGAACACCAGCTTGGGCAGCGACTGGAAGCCGCCGTCGCAGATCGCGCGCGCGCCGTAAGACACCCGGCGCCCGCCCTTGAGCACCGCGGCTATTTCAGGATGGGTCTTCCACTGCTGGAACGCCTCGAACGGCGAGAGGTGCGGGTTGGCGTAGCCGAGCCAGACGACATAGCCGAGCGCAACCTGGTTGCCGCTCTGATGATAGAGGAACCCGCCGCCAAAGCCGTCCTCGTCCTTGATCGGCCAGCCCTGGGTGTGGATTACCCGGCCCGGCGCGTGGTTTTCGGGATCGATGTCCCACAGTTCCTTCAGGCCGATCCCGTAGACTTGTGGCTCGGCGTCCTTTTCGAGGTCGAACCTGGCCTTGACCTGTTTGGTCAGGTGGCCGCGTGCGCCCTCCGCAAACAGGGTGTACTTGGCGTGGAGTTCCAGCCCGGGCTGATAGTCACCCTTGTGGCTGCCGTCCTTGGCCACGCCCATGTCCTGCGTCGCGACGCCCTTGACCGAGCCGTCGTCGTTGTAGAGCACTTCGGCGGCAGGGAAGCCGGGGAATATCTCCACTCCCAGCCCTTCGGCCTGTTCGGCCAGCCAGCGGCACAGGCTGCCGAGGCTGCCAGTATAGGTGCCCTTGTTGTTCATGAACGGCGGGGCGAGCAAATGCGGCACCTCGAACTTGCCCTTGGCGCTCAGCACCCAATGCTGGTTGTCGGTCACCGGGGTCTCGGCCATCGGGCAGCCCTGGGTTCGCCACTCCGGCAGCAGCTCGTCAAGCGCCTTGGGATCGACCACCGCACCCGAGAGGATATGCGCGCCGATTTCCGAGCCCTTTTCGAGGATGCAGACGGTCAGCTCGGCATTGACCTGCTTGAGCCGGATCGCCGCGGCGAGGCCAGCCGGGCCGCCGCCGACAATCACCACGTCATAGGGCATCGATTCGCGTTCGCTCATGGCCGTTCCATTCCCCGGTTTCGTGCCGCAAAGCCTTGATTGCAGCGCTGCGGCAGGTCAAGACTGCAAAATGACTTTCTCCGAGCAAATGGCAGGCGATCTACCTCTGGGCAGCGGCGATCTGGCCGCGGCGCTGGCTTGGTGGCGCGATGCCGGGGTCGATCACGACTATGCCGATGCTCCGCAGGCCTGGCTCAAGCCGGCCGCCGCGCAAGTGCCCGAAAGCGCCGCCCCTGCCCCCGTCGCCGAACGTCCCCCGCCCCCGCCGCGCGAGCGGATCGGCGGCGATCCGGCGTTGTGGCCGCAGAACTTCGAGGCCTTCGCCGATTGGTGGCTCAGCGAACCCTTGCTCGATGGCGGCCAGGTTGCGGGACGCGTTCCGCCGCGCGGGCCAGCCGGGGTCGCGCTGATGGTGCTGGTCGATTACCCTGAGGCGCAGGACGCCGAACGCTTGCTTTCCGGCCCGCAGGGCAAGCTGCTATCCGCAATCCTGTCCGCGCTCGGGATCGACGCGGATCAGGCCTACCTTGCCGCCGCACTCCCCCGCCACATGCCGCTGCCCGACTGGGCTGCGCTGGGCGAAGCGGGGCTGGGCAATCTGACCGCCCATCACATCGCTTTGGCCGCTCCGAAACGCCTGCTGGTGCTGGGCAGCCACGTCTCATCGCTGCTTGGCCACGATCCGGCGAATAGTACCGGATTTTTACCCAATCTTGACCATGAGGGCGCGAAGGTTCCGGCGCTGGTTGCACCGGGGCTGGAAAGCCTTGCGGCGCGGCCGCGGGGCAAGGCCCGGTTGTGGCAGGCGCTGCTCGATTGGCAGGCGGCCTGAGCCAGCCGGGACGCAAGAGAGTGGGGATCGCAGAATAGTGACGTTTTCGCTTCGCGTAACGATTGCCGCATGGGCGCTGGTCGGCTCTGCCGTGCTCGCGCCGCTGCCCGCGCTCGCCAATTCGGCGGCGGTCGAATATTTCCGCACCCGTGCTGATCGCACCCCGGTCCCGGCGCTGCTGACCAAGGATGAACGCGGCTATTACCGCGAGCTGTTCGCCGCGATTGAACGGAACGACTGGACGAGAGTGCAGGCGATGTTCGCGGCCAAGCCCGATGGCCCGCTGCACCAGCTGGCCCGCGCTGAGTATTTCCTCGCTTCGGGCTCACCCAAAATCGAAGCCGATGCGCTGGCCGGCTGGCTTGCTGCCGGAACCGAGCTGCCCCAGGCCGAAAAGGTCGCCAATCTCGCCGCCAAGCGCGGGGTCACTGCCGCGCCGGCGCTGCCTGCGGCCAATTATCTGGTCAGCCAGCCCAGCCGCGCCAAGCGGATCCGCCCGCGCGAGGCAAACGACGGAACCATGCCCGGCGCGGTCGCGAGCGCGATCAACGCCAAGATCAAGGCCGACGATCCGGCCGGGGCCAAGGCCCTGCTCGACGGGATCGACACCCAGCTCAGCTATGAGGCGCGGGCCGAATGGCGCGCCAAGGTGGCCTGGAGCTATTACATCGAGAATGACGACGCCGCAGCCTATCTGCTCGCCCAGACCGCGCAGGACGGCGCCGGGCCGTGGGTGGCCGAGGGCTGGTGGACCGCGGGCCTCGCTGCCTGGCGGCTCGACGATTGCGCCGGAGCCGCCGATGCCTTTGCCCGCACCGCCGGATCGTCCGAGAATTCGGAACTGACCGCCGCCGGCTTTTACTGGCAAGCCCGCGCGCTGGTGCGCTGCCGCCAGCCGGAGAAAGCCTCGGCCCCGCTGCGCACCGCCGCGCGGATGGATGAGACGCTCTATGGCATGCTCGCCGCCGAGCAACTTGGCCTGGGCCTGCCCAAGACCCACGAAGCCCCCGATTTCAGCCAAGGCGACTGGCAGAGCCTTCGCGAAGTGCGCAACGTCCGCAGCGCGGTGATGCTCTCTGAAGTCGGCGAGGATGGCCTGGCCGACGAAGTGCTGCGCCACCAGGCGCGGATCGGCGAGACTGCACAGTATCAGCCGCTTGCTCGCCTCGCGCGCGGGCTTGGCCTGCCCGCAACCCAGCTGTGGATGGCCTACAACGCGCCCTATGGCGGCAAGCCCGAACCGGCATCGCGCTTCCCCACGCCAAAGTGGACCCCGGCGACCGGCTGGCAGGTCGATCCGGCGCTGGTCTATGCCCATGCCTTGCAGGAATCGGTGTTCCGCACCGGCGCAACCAGCCCGGCCGGGGCCAAGGGCCTGATGCAGATCATGCCCGCCGCCGCGCGCGATCACGCCGCCACGCTGGGGGTTGCGGGCAGTCCGAGCGATCTCGCCCACCCAGAGGTCAACCTGGCGTTCGGCCAGCGCCACCTGCAGATGCTGGCCAATTCGCCCGGCACCCAGGGCCTGCTGCCCAAGGTCATGGCCGCCTACAACGCCGGACTGACCCCGATCGGGCGCTGGCAATACGAAATCCGCGACAAGGGCGATCCGCTGTTGTGGATCGAGAGCGTGCCCTATTGGGAGACCCGCGGCTATGTGAACATCGTGATGCGCAATTATTGGATGTACGAGCGCCAGGCCGGCGGTCCATCGGAAAGCCGCCTCGCGCTGGTTCAGGGGATGTGGCCGACCTTCCCCGGGCTCGGCGCGGCCCAGGCGCTGCGGATGAGCGCGAACGGGACGATCCTGCGTGGCCGTTGACCCGGCCCGCCAGTTCAAGCCGATCCAGATCGCGGTGCTGACTGTGTCCGACACCCGCGACATGTCGACCGACACTTCGGGTGACTTGCTGGTCGAGCGGATCCAGGCCGCCGGGCACAAGCTTGGCGGGCGGGCGCTGGTCAAGGACGAGGTCGCGGCGATCTGCGCGCGGATCAACACCTGGATCGATGAGCGTGCAGCCGATGCGATCATCATCACCGGCGGCACCGGCCTTACCGGCCGCGATGTCACCCCGGAGGCGCTCGAGCGGATCAAGGACAAGGAGATCCCCGGCTTCGGCGAGCTGTTCCGCTGGGTCAGCTACGCCACGATCGGCACCTCGACGATCCAGTCGCGGGCGATGGCGGTGCTGTCGCGCGGGGTGTATATTTTCGCGCTCCCGGGATCGAACGGCGCAGTGAAAGACGGCTGGGACAAGATCCTGGTCGAGCAATTGGACAGCCGCAACCGGCCGTGCAATTTTGTCGAGCTAATGCCGCGGCTGCGGGAAGTGTGAGAATCCGAACTTGAACATGATCTTTAGCAAACTTGTTCTCGTCAAGGCACGCTTCGATGCCATGACATCCGCAGAGCAAATTAGCGCATCGTTTCACGCGATAGTCGACTCGTTCCTTGTCATTTTCTTGCTCTTCGGAGTGTGGATCGGCTTCACAAGCGACCCTTATGTCTTCTTCTTCTGGGTGCCATTCTTGGCGTTTGTGGCTTGGCGACGGCTTGGACAACTGCGTGAACGCTGGAATCTCTAGGTAGCGCAATTTTCCACACCACCTGCACAAAGCTTGCATATTCGTTCACTCTATGTTCTAATTCCACAATGCCCTCCCCCATCCACGGCCGCGGCGCGCAATCTGGCTCTGTCCCGCAGCGCTTCGGCCTCGCCGCGCGCAAGCTCGATCCCGACTGGCTTGATACCCGCGCGGAAATCGACGGGCCGGGCCCCAAACTGCGCACCACGGTGATCGAGGAGCGCGCCAAGTCGATCATCAGCCGCAACACTTCGCCGGACATTCCTTTCGACCGCTCGATCAACGCCTATCGCGGCTGCGAGCATGGCTGCGTCTATTGCTACGCCCGCCCAACCCACGCCTTCCACGACCTCTCGCCCGGGCTCGATTTCGAAACCAGGCTGTTCGCCAAGCCCGATGCCGCGAGGTTGTTGCGTGAAGCCTTGGCCAAGCCGAGCTACAAGCCCGCGCCGATCGCGATGGGGACCAACACCGATCCCTACCAGCCGATCGAGGAGCGCTACCGGATCACCCGCCAGGTGCTCGAAGTCTGTCTCGAAACCCGCCACCCGGTGACGATCACCACCAAGAGCGCGCGGGTGCTGCGCGATCTCGATCTGCTAAGCGAACTGGCGCGAAGCAATCTGACGGCGGTGGGGATTTCGGTGACCAGTCTCGATCCCAGACTCTCCGGCATCCTCGAACCGCGCGCCAGTTCGCCGGCCAAGCGTCTTGATGCGCTGGGCAAACTGGCTGCCGCCGGCATTCCCGCGCACGTCTCGGTCGCCCCGGTAATCCCGGCGATCACTGATGAATTCATTGCGGGCATCCTCAGCGAAGCCGCCGCGCGCGGAGTGAAATCAGCCAGCTGGATCATGCTGCGCCTGCCGCACGAAGTGGCGCCACTGTTCCGCGAATGGCTGGGGGTCCACTTCCCTGATCGCGCCGCCAAGGTGATGCACACCGTCCAGGCGATGCGCCACGGGAAGGACAACGATCCCGGCTTTTT
>JANOGS010000075.1:0-6502 GCA_031414115.1 Novosphingobium sp.
CTCCAAGCGCTACGAGAGCACCGCCAGTCTCGACAACGTCCATTTCGTCGGCAACGTCACGATCGGCGAGGACCTGTCTATTGCCGAGCTGATGGAGCTTTACGACGCGGTGGTGCTGGCCACTGGCGCGCCCAACGACAAGCCTGCCGGGATTGTCGGCGAAGGGCTTGCCAACGTCTTCGGCAGCGCCGCTTTCGTTGGCTGGTACAACGGCCACCCGCAATTCGCCAAGCTCAACCCGGACCTGTCGGGCAAGACCGCAGTGGTGATCGGCAACGGCAACGTCGCACTCGACGTCGCCCGGATCCTTGCCAAAACCACCGCTGAATTCAGCGGCAGCGACATCGTTGGCCACGCGCTGAACGCGTTGCAAAAGTCAAAGCTTGAGCGGATCGTGATCCTGGGCCGCCGCGGTCCGCACCAGATCGCGATGACCCCCAAGGAACTGGGCGAGCTGGGCCACCTGGCGCGCGCATGCCCGCGGCTTGATCCGGCGGACTTGCCAGCGGCGGACGAGGACTCGTTCCTCGAGCCCGGACAGCGCAAATCGGTCACGCACCTCAGAAGCTTTGCCGCGATCCCCGAGGAGTTTCGCAGCGACAAGCCGGTCGAGATCGAATTCGACTTCTTCGCCAACCCGCAGGCGATCCTGGGGGAAAGCGGCGTGACCGGGATCGAGGTTGAACGCACCGTGCTCGACAGCGGCGGGCGAGCGGCGGGCACCGGCGAAATCTATACCATCGATTGCAGCCTGGTGATCACCTGCATTGGTTACAAGACCAGCCCGATCCCCGGGGTCCCGTTCGAGGAAAGCGCCGGACGGTTCGCCAACGACGAGGGGCGGATCCTGCCCGGGCTCTACTGCGTCGGCTGGGCCCGGCGCGGTCCTTCGGGCACGATCGGCACCAACCGCCCGGATGGCTTCGGCGTGGTCGAACGGATCGCCGGGGACATCGGCGCAGGCGCCGGCAAGCAAGGCCGCGCCGGGTTCGACGCGCTGGCGGCCGCACGCGGGCTTGAGGTGGTCACTTTCCGCGACTGGAAAAAGATCGAAGCGGTCGAGGAACAACGCGCCCGTGATGGCGCGCCGAGGGAGAAGTTCGTCGATGTCGGCGAGATGATCAAGGCGCGGGGGGAATGAGAGGCAACCAGGTCCTCTCCATTTTCACGCAGTGCAAATGGGGAGGGTCTCAAACGACTTGCCCCCACATCTGCGCCATGATTTAACCGCCCGGTTAAGCGCGTCGCCCTGACTCGGCGCGAACCGGAGAGAGCCCATGCCTACCTACGACCTGATCATCCGCAACGGCACCATCGTCGATGGCACCGGGAGCCCGCGTTTCACCGGTGACGTCGCGGTCAAGGACGGACTGATCGCCGCGGTCTGGCCCGAAGGCAAGGGCGCTCACGGCGATGCCGCGCAGGAGATTGACGCCGCCGGCAAGGTGGTCGCGCCCGGCTGGGTCGATATTCACACCCATTATGACGGCCAGGCCACCTGGGACCAGGAAATGGCGCCCTCCAGCTGGCACGGGGTCACCACCGCAGTGATGGGCAATTGCGGGGTCGGCTTCGCCCCCGCCGCGCCTGAACGGCACGAATGGCTGATCAGTCTGATGGAGGGCGTCGAGGACATCCCTGGGACCGCGCTGGCCGAAGGCATGACCTGGGATTGGGAGACCTTCCCCGAATACCTGGATGCGCTGGAGAAGCTGCCGCGCACCATCGATCTGGGCACCCACGTCCCCCACGGCGCGGTCCGCGCCTATGTGCTGGGCGACCGCGAGCAGCCCGGCGCAGTGCCAACCGCGGAGGATATCGCGGCGATGTCGGCGATCGTCGAGGACGGCCTGCGCGCCGGAGCGCTGGGCTTTTCCACCAGCCGCACGATCCTGCACAAGTCGGTTGACGGCGAACTGGTCCCCGGCACCACTGCCACTGCCGAGGAACTGATCGCGATCGGCCGGGCGATGGGCCGGGTCGGCTACGGCGTGTTTGAGCTGACCAGTGACTTCAAACGCGAATGGCGCGAATTCGAATGGATGGGCGCGCTCAGCCGCGAAACCGGGCTGCCGGTGAGCTTTTCGGCGTTGCAATCCATCGCCAAGGAATTGCCCCTTCCAGACCAGATCGCGGATATGCGCGCGCAAAACGACAACGGCGCCAATATCGTTGCGCAGATCGCATTGCGCGGGATCGGGGTGATCATGGCCTGGCGCGGCACGGTCCATCCGTTCCTGTTCAAGCCATCGTGGGCCGTGATTGCCGCGCTGCCCTGGGAACAGCAATTGGCCAGGTTGCAGGACCCGGCGTTCCGCGCGCAGATTCTTGCCGAAGAAAGCCAGATTCCCGACGTCGATGTAGCCGATCTCTACCGCACGATCGCCGGTGGCTGGCATACCCAGTACGTCATCGGCCGCGACTTCAACTATGAACCGACTGCACAAGACAGCATCGCTGCCTTCGCCGCGCGCGAGGGCCAGACGGGCGCAGAAGTCGCTTACGACATGCTGATGGAAAACGATGGATCGGGCTGCATCTACTTCCCGATCCTCAACTACGCAGATGGCAACCTCGATTTCCTCGAGGCATTGCAGGCGAGCGACGACACGGTCAATTCACTGTCCGACGGCGGCGCGCATTGCGGGACGATCTGCGATGCCGCCAGCCCGACCTTCATGCTCCAGCACTGGGTGCGTGATCGCAAGCGCGGCAACCGGTTCAGCCTGGAGACCGCGGTCAAACGCCAATGCCACGATACCGCGCGGCTCTATGGGCTCGACGATCGCGGCGTACTGGCGCCGGGATATCTTGCCGATATCAACGTGATCGATCTCGAAGCTCTCAAGCTGGGCAAGCCCTGGCTGGCCTTCGACCTGCCCGCCGGCGGCAAGCGCCTGCTGCAGAAGGCGGAAGGCTATGACTACACGATCAAAGGCGGCACGGTGACTTTTGAGCGCGGGGAATGGACCGGCGCGACGCCGGGAGGCCTGATCCGCGGACCGCAGAGAGCAGCGATGCTGGAGGCGGCGGAATGAGCCTGGCTTGCATCCGCACCGGCTCCCCAGCCAACCTCGACACCCTGCTGCCGGCGACCTGCGATGATCCCGGCCAGCCCGGACCCAATGAGATCCGGGTCCGGCTGCAGGCGAGTTCGCTCAATTTCCATGACTATGCCGTGGTCATCGGCATGATCCGGGCCGAAGCCGGGCGTATTCCGATGTCGGACGGGGCCGGAATGGTCGAGGCGGTGGGCGCGGGCGTCACCCAGTTCAAGCCTGGCGATACGGTGGTCTCGATCTTCTTCCCCGACTGGGTCGATGGCGCCACTCCGGCCAGCGCCTTCACCCGCGTGCCGGGCGACGGGATCGACGGCTATGCCCGCGAAGTGGTGGTCACCCCCGAACACTGGTTCACCCGGGTTCCGGCGGGCTACAACGCCGCCGAGGCGGCAACGCTGACCTGCGCCGGGCTGACCGCCTGGCGCGCACTGTTTGTCGACAATGCGATCAAACCGGGCGATACGGTGCTGGTCCAGGGCAGCGGCGGGGTCTCGGTGTTCGCGCTGCAGTTCGCCAAGGCCGCCGGCGCGCGGGTGATCGCGACTTCCTCGTCCGACGCCAAGCTCGAACGCCTCAAGGCGCTCGGCGCGGACGAGCTGATCAACTACAAGGATACTCCGGCGTGGGGGATGAAGGCACTGGAACTGAGCGGCGGCCGCGGCGTTGACTGCGTGGTCGAGATCGGCGGCGCAGGCACGCTTGACCAGTCGATGATGGCCACCCGGGTCGGTGGCCACGTCGCGCTGATCGGGGTGCTGACGGGCATTGCCGGGCCAGTCCAGACTGTGCTGTTGATGGGCAAGAACCTGCGCGTCCAGGGGCTGACGGTGGGCAGCCGCGCCCAGCAACTGGCGATGATCGCCGGGATCGAGGCCAACGGCATCAAGCCGGTAATCTCCGACCACTTCCCGCTCGCCAGCCTCGCCGACGCGTTCCGTCACCAGGCTGCCAATGCCCACTTCGGCAAGATCGTGGTCGATATTTAGGGCCGGGTGCCGATTATCTGAACCAACACCGCTCGTCCTGAGCCTGTCGAAGGACGTTGCGCCACGCTCGAGCATAGCGCGTCACCCTTCGACAGGCTCAGGGTGAGCGGTGTTGGATTTGCCGATTCAAGAAATCGGCAGCTCCCCCTAAGGCCGGATCACGATTCCCATGCTGGGGTGCGTCTTGCCCTCGACCGTCGCGACAAAGGCATCGAGCGCGGCTGCCAGACCCGGCCGCTCGTCCACCTGAACCGCAGCGCTGGCGGCTTCCAGGAACTTGCCCCAGCTCACCGCCACGGCCTCGCCAAAAGCCTTGGGGCCAAGCTCTTTGAGCGCGGCCACGGCATAGTCGGGCGCGAAGAACATCACCGGCGCGGGGCCCGGCAGCGGCTCACCGGTTCCCCCGAACCCGGCGCCGACATGGGTCGCGCCGACCATGCTCGAATAGCGCAGATTCTCACCCAGGGCGGTGTGGACTGCACGGACAACCGCTGCATTCCCGGCAAAATCGACCACCACCGAGGGAACCTGGGAGAGGCCCGCGATATCGTCATAAGTCACCACCTCATCATAGAACCCGGTCGCGCGAACGAATTCGGCATTGCCCGCCGAGGTCAGCCCGATCCGGCGGATCTGCGGCGATTTTTCGCGGCTGACGCTGGCCAGCCCCATCGCGGTCTTAGACGAGGCGCTGGTGCAGATCAGCACTTCGGCGCCGAACCAGCCCTCGCCGCGCATCATGGTCTCGATCAAATACCCGGTGCGGAACAGCCCGCCGTAGATCATCCGTTCAGACTCGCGCGCGGGATCATGATCGGGATCGACGGCCAGACGGCTGTACTGGTTGTAGACCGGGCTCATCGGCTGACGATGCGCAGCGGCATCGCTGAACGAGCCGGGCGAAATCTTGTCTGGCACCACGGTAAGGTGGCTGGCCATCGGCAGGTAGCCATAGACCCGCTCGCCCACTGCGACATCCGGGTGGTTCGAGGCCTCGACCACTGCGTGCCCCCACATCGGCACCACGCCCCAGCCGTCTTCGGCAGGAAAGAAGTTCCAATAGGCAAAGGCATCCCCGGCCACCGCATAGGTGACGTTGTTGGCGGTGACCGAGAAACTCTCGATCCTGAGCCGCGCTTCGCCCTCGCCCAGCGGGGCTGCCGGCGTATCGACCAGCCGGGTCTGGGTAAGGGCATCGCGGCGAACCTGGGCGGTCTGGCTCATGTCTCTCTCCTGGAAATGCAAATGGGCGCACAGACCCTGCGCACCCATTCAATCAGTCCGGAGCCTGCCGGTAAAGCGGATTATACCCGCATCGGCATCAGCACATAAAGCGCGGGCGCTTTCTCATCCTGGCGGATCAGCGTCGGGGCGCCGGCGTCGGCGAGGTGGAGTTCGACCGTGTCGCCCTCGATCTGCCCGAGGATGTCCTTGAGGTAGTTGGCATTGAAGCCGATTTCAAAGCCGGCTGCGCTGTAATCGGCCGGAACTTCTTCAGCCGCGGTGCCGTTGTCGGGCGAGGTGACCGAGAGCGTGACCTTGTCATTCTCCAGCGCCATCTTGACCGCACGGGTCTTTTCGGTGGCGATGGTGGCGACGCGGTCGACCCCTTCCCAGAAGCTTTTGGGGTCGAGCTTGAGCAGCTTGTCGTTGCCGGTCGGGATCACCCGGGTGTAATCGGGGAAGGTGCCGTCGATCAGCTTGCTGGTCAGGACCACGCCGTTTTCGCCGCCCAGCGTGAAGCGGATCTTGCTGGCCGAAAGGTCGATCAGGACGTTGGAATCGAGCGCTTCTTCGAGCAGTTTGCGCAGCTCGCCCACACACTTCCTCGGTACGATCACATCGGGCATGCCCTCGGCGCCGTCGGGGCGCCGAATCGTGTAGCGAGCCAGGCGGTGGCCGTCGGTGGCGGCGGCCTTCAGTTCCTCGTCGCTGACGTGGATGAAGATGCCGTTGAGGTAATAGCGGGTTTCCTCGGTGCTGATCGCAAACCGGGTACGATCGATCAGCTGGGCAAGCGTGGCCGCGGGCAGCTCGAAGCTGGTCGGCAGGTCGCCTTCGACAATCACCGGGAAATCGTCACGCGGCAGGGTCGGCAGGCTGAAGCGGCTGCGCCCGGCCTTGACCGCCAAGCGGTTGTCGGCGGTTTCCAGGCTGACCTGGCTGCCGTCGGGCAGCTTGCGGGCGATATCGAACAGCAGGTGCGCCGAAACCGTGATCGCCCCGCCGCTCTCGACCGAAACCGCGGCCATCGATTCGACCACTTGCAAGTCCAGATCGGTAGCCATCAGCTTGACCGTGCCGTCGGCTGAAGCCTCGATCAGCACGTTCGAGAGGATCGGAATTGTGTTGCGCCGCTCGACGACGGACTGGACGTGCGACAGGCACTTCAGCAGCGTCGCGCGTTCGATGGTGGCCTTCATGATCGGTCAGTGTCCCCTGCGCGCGTAGTCA
>JANOGS010000076.1:0-3375 GCA_031414115.1 Novosphingobium sp.
ATTGATTCAGACTTCGAGAGCCAAGGGAATCCCAAAAGAGTCACCAACGAAGGCCATTGGTATAAAGGCGCCAGATTCGGTTGTATCGAAAGTGAGTGGGTTGAATTTAGCGGATAGTTCTGACCTCGACAAGTTTATGCATACTTTCTTTCCGAGAGAAATTGTAAATGGAATGGGAACAAGGGAAAAGACGCTTCGTTATATTCTTCGTCATACCCAACTTCTCCCGCGTCAGTTTATTACGTACTTGAATCAAATCGCCAAAGATGGATTTGAGTCGGGGGCCGCCGTCAGCTTTCAATTTACCTCTGAAGTTATCGTAAACGCGATAAAGCAAAAAGAGGGGTTGGTTTGCGCGGGTGTTTTCAATGGCTTCAAGTCGCTTTATCCGAGGGCAGAGGCGGTATGTGAAGTGCTGCTACCGCAGATTTCTCAAGTATTCAGCTATGGAGATTTCCATAAAATTCCCAATCAATCGATAGGCAAGATTCCTAGCTTCGATGATGAGCTAAAGTGCCTGCAGTTGCTTGTGGAAATCGGAGCGGTTGGAGTAGTTGAAGAAGAAAGGAGCGGGTATCTCGTTGGTGAGTTTTCATACAACATGCCATTAAACTTGCGATCAGTCCAATAGATACTTTTTGTGTTCACCCTGCATTTTCAGGTACATTTAGGTGCACTACTCCACCTTCTTCGTACCGTCCCATCCTTCCGAAGGGTGTTATATTTGAGGACTAGAAAACTGGAGTAGCCGCCCCCACAAATCATACTCCCCCGCCTCTTCCACCGTCACCGTCACCATATCCCCCGCGACCAGCCCCTCATACCCCGCATCGATGAACAGATTGCCGTCGATCTCCGGCGCGTCGGCCATCGTGCGGCAAGTGGCACCCTCGTCGTCCACAGCATCCACGATCACCTGCTGCACCGACCCGACTTTGGCGGCCAGCTTCGCTTCGGATATCGTCTGCGCCTTGGCCATGAAGCGGTCCCAGCGGTCCTGCTTGACCTCGGCGGCGACATGGTCGGGCAGGGCATTGCTGCGCGCCCCCGCGACGTTTTCGTACTGAAAGCAGCCGACCCGGTCCAGTTCCGCCGCGTCCATCCAGTCGAGCAGGGTCTGGAACTCGGCCTCGGTCTCGCCGGGGTAGCCGACAATGAAGGTGGAGCGCAGCGTGATGTCGGGGCAGACCTGCCGCCAGCCGGCGATTTCATCCAGGGTGCGGGCGGCGGCGGCGGGGCGGGCCATGCGGCGCAGGGTGTCGGGGTGGGCGTGCTGGAACGGGATGTCGAGGTAGGGCAGCACACCGCAGGCCGGGTCGGCCATCAGCGGGATCAGGTCGCGGACATGCGGATAGGGGTAGACGTAGTGCAGCCGCACCCAGGCCCCGAGCGACCCCAGATCGCGGGCAAGATCGGTGATGTGGGCGCGGTGGCCGCGCTCGGTGGCGTGCTTCAGATCAAGCCCATAGGCGGACGTATCCTGGCTGATGACCAGCAGTTCCTTCACGCCGGCCTGCACCAGCCGCTCCGCCTCGCGCAGCACCGCGTGGGCCGGGCGGCTTTGTAGTTTGCCGCGCATGTCGGGGATGATGCAGAACTTGCACTTGTGGTTACAGCCCTCGGCGATCTTCAGGTAACTGTAGTGGCGCGGCGTCAGGGTGACGGCGCTGGCGGGCAACAGGTCGATGAACGGATCGGGGCTTGGCGGCACGGCGGCGTGGACGGCATCGAGCACCGCCTCGTACTGATGAGGGCCGGTCACCGCCAGCACCCTCGGATGCTCGCCGGTGATGTATTCGGGGTTGGCACCCAGGCAGCCGGTGACGATCACCCGGCCGTTGGCGGTCAGGGCTTCGCCGATGGCCTCCAGCGATTCCGCCTTGGCGCTGTCGAGGAAGCCGCAGGTGTTGACGATGACGGCGTCGGCGCCGGCATAGTCGGGCGAGATGGCGTAGCCCTCGGCGCGCAGGCGGGTCAGGATGCGCTCGCTGTCCACCAGCGCTTTCGGGCAGCCAAGCGAGACCATGCCGATGGTGGGCTGGCCCGGACGACGGGCCTTGGGGATCACGGAGCGGGCGAGGTCGGGGCGGAGCAAGGGCGGGTTTTGCGACATGGCGGGGATATAGCGGAATTGACGGGCGGAGGAAAGCCGGGGGTGTCCCGAGTCGGGACACGTTAACGGTCCAGTGATTTCAATGGGTTACAGGTTCGAATTAGGGAAATTTTCACATTTGGCGGCGATTGCGGGCGGTGGGGAGTGGGGTTAACGTGGGGTTTTCCACGGGCAGCGATGGTGGGGCGGACGGGTGGCGGGGTGAACCTCGCCCTACGGAGGTTGGATGAGCGAGGCAGAGGTAAAGCTGAAGCCGGCGAACGAGAACCCCTGGTACGTGCTGATGACACTTTATGGGGAGCAGACAGGCGGCTTATCGAAGGTACGGAGTCGCTATGCGCTGACTGCAAGGTTGCTGTCCGCACTCCGGGCCTTTCGATCATCGCGCCTTCCGTTGCGCCGCGTCAGGAGGATCAGAGCGGCGAGTCCAATTAGCATGAGGGGACTTGAACCCGGCAATGGGACAACCGCGATCTTCCAGGTTCCGGGTGGTGCAGCGTAGTCGCCAATTGAGTATGCCAGCAGAAGATCGGGGTCCTCCCAAAGAAGCCCGTAATCGATGAAGCTGTCCAGATAATATCCCCATTCGAACTGGCCCGCCAGGAAGTCGCCGGATGTCGATCCTGCGAAATGGCTGGTCGGACTGCCCTGGTTGGTGGTCGCGAAACCATCTGCCACGACAGAAAGATCAGGGTTGACCGTCGCGGAAAGCCAGTTGGCGATAGATTCTCCGAAAGAGCCGGACCCGAACATTGAGATAATGCTTCCAAATCCACCAAATGAGCCGATTGTATCCGTGGATACGCCGCCAGAAGTGATGGTAAGACAGTACATCACGCCGGTGTAGATCCCGTTACAACTGCCATTTCCTTTCTGGTTGTAGACGGAAAAAAAGCTGACGGGGCCTTTAGACAGATCAAGCCCGGTCATATCAATCCGGAGTTCCATCCCCGCAAACGGATTCGGTACCGAAAGCGGGATAAGCGGATTCCCGACCAAGAGCGGGTTTTGTTGCCGGATCAGCGTCATCGGCTGGGCCTCATAGGTCCAGACATAGGTCGAGGCATCTCCCCTGGCTGCACTCAACAGTGCCCCGGCCAAGGACAGTGTCAGTGCCGCGGAAAACCTGACAGCGGCACGGCGGAACAGCTTAGGCTCAAGTTTCAAGTGCAACACCCGGAGCCCGAAGGGCGTAGGATGTTGCGATGGACAGACGAAGCAAGCACCTCAGCAGCGAGGAACGTGGCGTGATCTTTGCCGAG
>JANOGS010000077.1:0-1794 GCA_031414115.1 Novosphingobium sp.
TCCGCCCGACTCCCGCGGCGCATATGGCCTCCGCGTCTGGGCAGCGCAAGTCGCTGGGTTCAGCGCCCCATCATGTTGTGCGACGCACCGGGCATGCGAACCGTCAGGCTTTCCAGTGCTTCATCGAGCCAGATCTGGCAGGCGAGGCGCGAGGTGCGCGACACATTGGCGGCGAAATCGAGCATATCCTCTTCCGCCTCGCTGGCACGGGGCAGCTTCGCGAAATCGTCGGGATCGACGATCACGTGGCAGGTCGAGCAGGCCATCTGGCCCTCGCAGGTGCCTTCCAGAGCCATCCCGGCGGCCTGACCGAGTTCGAGCAGGCTATCGCCGGACTTGCCCTCGGCGAACACGCGCTCGCCATTGGCGGTGATGAAAGTGACCTTGACCATCAGACGCCCTGCACTTTCGCTGCGGCATCAAGCGCGCGGCAGGCCGTTTCGACCTCTTCCATCGTCGTATAGCGGCCAAAGCCCAAGCGGATCGAATTGCGCGCCTCCTTGGCCTCAAGCCCGATCGCGGTCAGCACCCGGCTGGGCGCGCCGGTGCCGCTGCCGCAGGCCGAGCCGGCCGAGAAGGCGATGGTCCGGCAGTCGCTGAGCAGCCGCGGAAAGTTGAGCCCATCGAGCCGCAGGCTGAGATTGCCCGGCCAGCGCGATGTTTCGCTGCCATTGACCGTCCAGCGCGACAGGATCGAACGGGCCAGACCCGCCAGTCCAGAGAGGTGCTGGAAGTCCAGCTCGACCCGCGCCAAGGCCAGCGCCGCTGCCGCGCCGAAGCCGGCACAGAGCGCGGGGCTGAGCGTGCCTGAGCGCAAGCCGCTCTCCTGCCCGCCGCCGTGGATCAGCTCGCCAATGGCAACCCCGTCCCGCACCCACAGCGCGCCGATCCCCTTGGGGCCATAGAGCTTGTGCGCGGTGATCGCGATCAGGTCGGCGCCCTCGGGCGGCGCCAGTTTGCCCGCGCCCTGGACCGCATCGCAGAGGAACAGCGCGCCCGCCGCATGCGCCCGTTCGGCCAGCCGATCGACCGGCTGGATCGTCCCAATCTCATTGTTGACCTGCATCACTGCGACCAGGCCGGTGCCGTCGGCGATGTCCATTTCGGGATCGACCAGGCCCTCGGGCGTTACCGGCAGTTCCTGACAATCCGCCCCGCTCGCCAGCGCGGCATTGACCACTGCCGAATGCTCGATTGCTGAAAACGCGATCCCGCCGCGCGGCACTGAGCGGATTGCCTGGTTGATCGCCTCGGTCGCGCCGCTGGTGAAAATCACCCGGCCGCCCTTGGGCAGCAGCGCGGCAACCTGCTCACGCGCCACTTCCACTGACGCCGCCGCCGCCCGCCCCGCCCGGTGCATCGAGTGCGGGTTGGCAAAGCCCATCCCCTCGGGCCCCGACAGCCACGGCAGCATCGCCTGCAGCGCTTCTGGCGCCAGCGGGGTCGTCGCCTGGTGGTCGAGATAAATGGTGCGCGCAGTCATGTGTCGGAAATGTTGCTTTTCGATGATGCGTTTCTATATAGCGCCAGCTTCCCGATCATAGCCCTATCCGGCCCGGCACGCCGAATTCCCGGTCGCCGCGGGACAGGCCATTTCTCAAGAACAGGTACAAAGCCATGCCAGCCGTCATTTTCCCCGGTCCCGAAGGCCGTCTCGAAGGCCGTTTTCAGCCCGCCAGCCGCAGCCGCGCGCCGGTGGCAATGATCCTCCATCCCCACCCGCAAGCCGGGGGCACGATGAACGACCGGATCAGCCTGGCGCTTTACAAGACCTTCGCCAACCGCGGTTTCGCC
>JANOGS010000078.1:0-8452 GCA_031414115.1 Novosphingobium sp.
TTCTCTTTTTCGTTTCTGGTTTGGTGGGGGCCAAACCAACCCCCACCCCTTTCGGGGTTGGGGTTGGGGTGGGTTTTGTCCCCACTCGCAGCGCCGGGGTTGATGGACAGACCCCACCCCCAACCCCTCCCCTGAAGGGGAGGGGCTTTGGTTGCGCCCGACCCAACCATATCCCGTCATGCTGAACTCGTTTCAGCACCCATCGTGCCTCACGACCGGAGCGCGCATTGAAAGCGCGGCGTCTCAGCCACGCTGCCCCACAGGGCTTCGGCGCGTGGGGAGAAATGGACCCTGAAACAAGTTCAGGGTGACGGAGGAGGCGACGATTTGCGATCATCGCGGATGAGCCAGGACTACTTCTACCTTGCTGAATGTCGGGCCATTGTCGCTGAACTGGCTGATCAACTTGATCGTGCAGGTACCATCGGCGCGGTAGGCCACAATTACATGCGGGCTGAGGCGCGCGGCCTTGTCATAGCGTTTTCTCGGGGAACCAGTGGACACCAGCTCTACAGATAGGCCGGCTTGGCGAAGCTTCGTTGCTGCTCCCATTGCCGTCTCCAAGATGCCGTCGTCTTCAGCGACTACCGCAATTTCCAGGGAACTCACTCCCACATCCCCCACCAGCATCGCCAGCCGCTCAATCCCCGCGGCCCAGCCAACCGCCGGCGTCGGCGCGCCGCCGAGGCTTTCCATCAGCCCATCATAGCGCCCCCCGCCGAGCACGGTGCCCTGCGCGCCGAGCCGGTCGGTGACGAACTCAAACGCAGTGTGGCGGTAGTAGTCGAGGCCGCGGACCAGTGCTGGGGCGCGGGTCCATGCCACCCCTGCGGCATCCAACCCGGACGTAACCTTGCCGAAGAACTCCTGCGCTTCCCCGCTCAGGAAATCGTCGATCTTCGGCGCCTCGGCCACGAACGCCTTGTCGCGCGGGTCCTTGCTGTCGAGAATCCGCAACGGATTGCGCTCCAGCCGGTCCTGTGAGTCCTCGCTGAGCTCACCCTTCACGGCGCGGAAATAGTCCACCAGCGCCGCCCGCCACGCATCGCGGCTGGCGCCGTCGCCCAGGGTGTTGAGCATCAAGGTCACCCCTTCGGCGATGCCCAGCTCTTTGAGCAACTGATCCGCCATCACCAGCAGCTCGACGTCCGCCTGCGGCTCGCCCGCGCCGATGATTTCGGCGTCGAGCTGGTGGAACTGGCGGTAGCGGCCCTTTTGCGGGCGTTCGTAGCGGAACAGCGGTCCATGCGTGGCGAGCTTGAGCGGGGCGTGCTGCTGCCAGCCGTTGGTCAGGAAGGCGCGGGCCATCCCCGCTGTAAACTCCGGGCGCAGGGTCAGGCTTTCGCCGCCGCGATCCTCGAAGCTGTACATTTCCTTGGAGACCACGTCGGTAGTCTCGCCGATGCTGCGGCTGAACACCTCGGTCTTCTCGAACACCGGCATTTCCACCCGGCGGAAACGGTAGAGCTTGCGCACCCGTTCGAACACTTCGACCACATGCGCGAAAGCCTCGGCCTCGGCGCCGAAGATGTCCTGGGTTCCGCGGATGGCCTGAGGGACCTGTTTGCTCGGCGTGTTCATGCTGCTGGCCCCTAGCTGGTATGGCTCTTGTCGAAAAGGGCGCAGGCGAATCTTGCCCCGCGCGGCGCTTGTTGCCAAAAGCGGCGCCATGAACAAGCTAACAGGGTCGTTCCTTACCACGTTGGCGCTGGCACTTTGCGCGCCGGCGCTTTCCGCCGCGAATTCCGCGCCGCAAGCGGTGCCGCTGCCGAGCGCTTTGCCCGATGCGGCGGACAAGCCCTATCCCGGCGGGACAATGCGGCTCGATATCGACGCGACGGATATCGTCCGCGGTGCTTACCGGGTGACACAGACTATCCCCGTCGCCCCGAACACCCGCAAGCTTACCCTGCTGCTGCCGCAGTGGCTGCCCGGCAACCACGCCCCGCGCGGGCCGCTGGCCGAGCTGGTCGACCTGCAGTTCTATTCGGGCAACCAGAAGCTGGCCTGGAAGCGCGATCCGGTCGAGGTTCACGCCTTCCACATCGATCTGCCCGCGCGCGCGCGCGAGCTGACTGCACGGTTCGTCCACACCAGCCCGCTGCAGGCCAGCGAGGGCCGGATCACCATGACCCAGGAGATGCTCAACCTGCAGTGGGAGAAGATGAGCCTTTACCCCGCCGGGCACTATGTCCGCCGGATCCGGGTGGTGCCCAGCGTGACCCTGCCCGAGGGCTGGAACGCGGCGGCGGCGCTCGACGGGTTGAAGCAACAGGGCAACCGCCTGGCCTGGGCCGAGACCAGTTACGAGAATCTGGTCGATTCGCCGATCTTTGCCGGCAAGCATTTCCGCAAGTGGGAGCTGGGCCAGAACGTCACGCTCAATATCATGGCGGACAAGCCCGAGCTGCTCGCCGCCAAGCCCGAACAGATCGAGCTTCACAAGCACCTCGTCACCGAGGCGCGGATTGCCTTCGGCGCCAATCATTTCGATCGCTATGAATTCATGCTCGCGCTGACCGACCGGATGGGCGGGATCGGGCTGGAGCACCATCGTTCGAGCGAGAATCAGCTCGAGCCCGAGGCCTTTACCGAATGGGCCAAGTACGAATTCGATCGTAACCTGCTGCCCCACGAATATGCCCATTCGTGGATCGGCAAATACCGCCGCCCGGCGCGGATCTGGACTCCCGATTACCGTCAGCCGATGCAGGGCGATCTGCTCTGGACCTATGAAGGACAGGACCAGTTCTGGGGCACCGTCCTGGCCGCGCGTTCGGGCCTGCAGGGCAAGGACATCGTGCTGGGGATGCTGGCCAGCTGGGCCGGAAGCTATGCCGAACAGCCCGGGCGGCGCTGGCGCTCGATCGAAGATACCGGGCACGATCCGATTATCGCCGCGCGCAAGCCCAAGCCCTATACTTCGCTGGCGCGGAGCGAAGACTACTACACCGAAGGCGCGCTGATCTGGCTGGAGATCGACCAGATCATCCGTCAGCAAAGCGGCGGCACGCGCTCGATCGACGATTTTGCCCTGGCGTTCTTCGGGATGAACCCGGGCGACTATGGCCAGCTGCCGTTCGAAGTCGACGAGATCGTGAGCAAACTCAATCGACTTGCGCCCTATGACTGGAGGGGCTTCCTCCAGTCCCGGATCAACACCCCCGGCCAGCCCGCACCGCTGGGCGGGATCGAGAAGGGCGGCTACCGGCTGGTCTGGAAGGAGGAGCCCAACCCCTTCACCAAAGCGGCGATGGCTGAAGCCAGTTCGCTCGGCCTGACCCATTCGCTGGGGATCAGCATCGACAAGGACGGCAAGATTACCGCGACCCAGTGGGACAGTCCGGCCTTCAATGCCGGGATCGTGCCGGGCGCGAAGCTGCTGGCAGTCAACGGCGCGGCTTATGAGGCGGAGGCGCTCAAAGCGGCGATCACTGCGGCCAAGGGCGGAGCGCCGCTCGAACTGCTGATCCAGCGCGGCGAGAGGTTCCTGACGGTGCCGATCAACTATCGCGGCGGGTTGCGCTGGCCCTGGCTGGAACGCGCCGCGCCCGGCACCGAACCAACCGGGCTCGACCGCCTGCTTGCACCGCGGCGGCCGCGCTCCTAAGCCCTTCCCATGCGCATCGACCTGATCCCCGCGGGCTCAAACCCGCCGCACGAAATCAACGTCTTGATCGAGGTTCCGATCGGCGGCGAGCCGGTGAAGTACGAGATCGACAAGGCCAGCGGCGCGCTGTTCGTCGACCGCATTCTCCACACCTCGATGCGCTATCCGGCCAATTACGGCTTCGTGCCGCATACCCTGGGCGAGGACGGCGACCCGCTTGACGCGCTGGTGATCGACCCTTCCTCGATCGTGCCCGGCGCGGTGATCCGGGTCCGCCCGGTCGGGGTGCTGCTGATGGACGATGACAAGGGCGGCGATGAAAAGCTGATCACCGTTCCGGTCGACACCACCTTTCCCTATTATTCCGAGGTCAAAGGGCTGGGCGACCTGCCGCCGATCGTCACCCAGCAGATCGAGCACTTTTTCCAGCACTACAAGGACCTGGAACCGGGCAAATGGGCCAAGCTGAAAGGCTGGGGCGATGCCGATGTGGCCAAGAAGTACATTGTTGAGTGTATCGAGCGGGCCAAGGGGGCGGGGTAGGCTTCAATCCTCCCCCGGTGGGGGAGGATTTCCTCAATCCCCCGCCACGGTCATGCCGTCGACCCGGATTGTCGGGACATTGACCGAGCGGTGCCATTCGAGGTCGCTGGCCGGGGTCAGCTGGGCGAACATGTCGATCAGGTTGCCCGCGACCGTGAATTCCGCCACTGGCCCGGCGATCTCACCCTTGACGATCCGGAAGCCCGAGGCGCCGCGGCTGTAATCGCCGGTGACGCCATTGACCCCCATCCCGATCAATTCGGTGACGAACACGCCTTCCTCGATATCGGCGATCAATTCGGCCACGCTTTGCGTCCCCGCAGCAAGGTGCATGTTGCTGGTGGTCACGCCCGGCGCGCCGCCGCCGCCGCGGCTGGCGTGGCCGGTGGGTTCGGCGCCGAGCTGGCGGGCAGCGGCGCTGTCCATCAGCCAGCCGGTCAGCTTACCATCACTGATCAGTTCGCGCGCGGCAGTGGGCAGGCCTTCGCCGTCGAACGGCCGCGAGGAGAGGCCGCGGCGGCGGTGCGGATCATCGACAATGGTGGTGCCGGGCCTGAACAGCTGGGTATCTTCCTTGCCGAGCAGGAAGCTGGCGCGCCGCGCAATGGCATTGCCCGAGATCGCCCCGGCGAGGTGACCGATCAGCGAGCCGCCGACCCGGGGATCGAACACCACCGGCATCGCCCCGCTTTTCATCCGCCCGGGATTGAGCCGCCGCACCGCGCGGGTCCCGGCGAGCTGGCCGATCTCCTCGGGGCTGGACAAATCCTCGCGGTGATGGGCCGAGCGCCAGCCATAGTCACGCTGCATCCCCGCGCCTTCGCCGGCGACCACGACTGCGCTCAAGGAGTGCATGGTGCCGCTGTGGACTCCGGCGAAGCCGTGGCTGGTGGCGAGTGCGAACAACCGCCGCGAAAGGCTGGCCTGGCCGCCTTCGGAATTGGTCACGCCGGGCACCGCGCGGGCGATGTCCTCGGCCGCCAGCGCGCGCGCGCGCAGTTCGGCGGGAGTTAGCTCGAGCGGATCCTCGACATCGAGCTCGGGGAACGGTCCTCGCGCCAAAAGCGCCGCAGCGGCAAGCCCGGCGTACTGATCCTCGGGCGCGGCGCGGGCCATCGCCACGGCGCGCTCGCCCAGTTCGGTCAGCGCGGCATCGCTGAGATCGCTCGAGCCGATGCTGGCCGAGCGCCGCCCGGCGAAGACGCGCAGGTCAAGATGTTCGCTTTCCGAACGTTCGACATCTTCCAGCAGACCGAGCCGGACCTGGACCGCTTCTGATGAACTTCCCGAATAATAGGCATCGGCGGCATCGGCCCCGGCGCGGCGCGCGGCATCGATCAGCGCCGAAACGCGTTCCTGGGCGGCGGTGGGGCTGAGCATGGTGGCGGGGCTACTCCGGGTTTGGGAGCAGCCGACTTAGGGACGTAATGCGCGCAGGGCAATCAGGTGAGGGCGAAAGCCAGCAACTTGAAAGTGCCGGTGATCAGGAACGGCAGGCCGATTGCCAGCAGCCACAGCCACATCCGGTCGCGCTTGTAATAGCTGGCAAAGGCAGGGTCAGCGGCCTGTTCATTGTTGAGCCGGTTCCAGCGCTTCTCAAACCGGCGGCAGGCGGGGATGATCGCCGCGACCAGCACCACCAGCGCGAAATAGGGCAGCAGCGAACCGGCCTTGGTCTGCAGCGCGCCAACGGTGATAAAGATCTGCAGCCCGGTGTAGGCCAGCAGCGCGTAGGCGATGTTGTCGCTCATCCGCTTGCGCCAGTCGAGCGGACGGTCGCTGTGAAGCATTGCTGCCGCGCGGTTCCACGCCTTGGCCATGGGCCAGCACCCCTCTCTCTCTCTTTTTTATTAGGGTCAGTAGAACACCGAAGGGCTTGGCAATCAAGTGCCGTTAAGCACTTCTTGTTACGGTAGCCGCCATGGTTGCGATTGTGGAGACATGCACGAAACCTGCCAAATAGCCGCAAGCCCGCTTGCCGAGCGCTCTGCAGCCGCCTAAATCCTGAGGCCATGACCGACAAGACCACACTGAACCTGCCGCTTGCCGCCGCCGACCAGCCGACCCCGCGCGGCGGGCTGGAGGTGATCTCGATCGCCAAAAGCTATGACAAGCGCGCGGTGCTGACCGACATTTCGCTGTCGGTGGGCAAGGGCGAAGTGCTGGGGCTGCTTGGCCCCAATGGTGCCGGCAAGACCACCTGCTTCTATTCGATCATGGGCCTGGTGCGCCCCGATTCGGGCCGGATCCTGATGGACGGGATCGATGTCACCAATCTGCCGATGTACCGCCGGGCGATCCTGGGGCTGGGCTATCTGCCGCAGGAAACCTCGATCTTTCGCGGCCTGACGGTCGAGCAGAACATCATGTGCGTGCTCGAACTGAACGAGCCTGATCCGGTGGTGCGGGGCGAAGAGCTGGAACGCCTGCTTGAGGATTTCCACATCACCAAACTGCGTGGCAGCGCGGCAATGGCGCTGTCAGGCGGGGAGCGGCGGCGCTGCGAGATAGCCCGGGCGCTGGCCGCCAAGCCCTCGATCATGCTGCTCGACGAGCCATTCGCCGGGATCGACCCGCTTTCGATCAGCGATATCCGCGATCTGGTGCTGGATCTCAAGAACCGCGGGATCGGGGTGCTGATCACCGACCACAATGTCCGCGAGACGCTCGACATCGTCGATTCGACAGCTGTGATCTTCGGCGGCGGGGTGCTGTTCGCCGGCCCGCCCGAGGACATGGTCAAGGACGAGAACGTGGTCCAGCTCTACCTCGGCGCGAGCTACATGTCCTAACGGACGGAACCGCGATGGCACTGGGACCCCGTCTCGATCTCAGACAAAGCCAGTCGCTGGTGATGACGCCGCAGCTGCAGCAGGCGATCAAGCTGCTGGCGCTGTCGAACCTTGAGGTTGAGGCTTTTATCGGCGAGGCGCTGGAAGCCAACCCGCTGCTCGAACTGGGCGAAGCTGCGCCCGGATCAGAACCCGCCCAGGCTGACGCGCCCGAAGCCCGCCGCACCACGCTCGAAAGTTCGCCGGTCGATCAGCTGATCGGCGAGGGCCGCGCCGCCGATGACCGCCCGCTCGATATCGACACCACCGCGCTCGACCGCGACCGTGACAGCTTCGATGCCGACTGGGGCGGCGAATTCCGCATGGCCATGGGCGAAGCCGGTCCGGGGATCGACGAGCGCGGCGCGGGCGCGGCGACGCTGGCCGAGCACCTGCACACCCAGATCGGCCAGGTCGCGCGCGATCCCTGGCTGGCGGGGATCGCCCGCTACCTCGCTGACCAGCTAGATGAGGCCGGCTACCTGCCCGCCAGCCTGCGCGAGATTGCGCAGGAACTGGGGGTCGATGAGGATGAGGCCGAACTGGCGCTCAAGCTGCTCCAGTCGCTCGATCCCACCGGGGTCGGGGCGCGCAGCCTGGGCGAATGCATCGCGCTCCAGGCCAGGGAGGCGGACCGCTATGATCCCTGCATGGCCAAGCTGATCGACAACCTCGATCTGCTCGCCCGCGGCGAAATCCCGCGGCTCAAGCGGATGTGCGGGGCCGATGACGAGGATTTCGCCGAAATGATGGCCGAACTGCGCAGCTACGATCCCAAGCCGGGCCTGCGCTTCGGCCAGGTCGGCGGCGATCCGGTGACCCCCGACATCCTGATCACCCCGCGCGGCGATGGCGGCTGGGACATCAGCCTCAACCAGGCGACCCTGCCGCGGCTGGTGGTAAACCGCGCCTATTATGTCGAGATGCGCGCCGGGGTTGACGACAAGGCCGCGCGCGGCTGGCTGTCAGACAAGCTCGCCGATGCCAACTGGCTGCTCAAAGCGCTCGACCAGCGCCAGAAAACCATCCTCAAGGTCGCCAGCGAACTGGTCAAACAGCAGGACGGGTTCTTCCGCCACGGCGTCTCGCAGCTCAAACCGCTGACTTTGCGCACCGTCGCCGAAGCGATTGCGATGCACGAGTCCACGGTCAGCCGGGTGACCTCGAACAAGTACCTGAGCTGCGAGCGCGGCACTTTCGAGCTCAAGTACTTCTTCACCTCGGGCGTCGGCGCGGTCGACGGCGAGGGCGGCGCCTCTGCCGAAGCGGTCAAGGCCGCGATCCGCACCTTGATCGACGCCGAGGATCCGAAGGCGATCCTCTCCGACGATACCCTGGTCGATCTGCTCAAAGCCAAAGGCTTCGAACTGGCGCGGCGCACCGTGGCCAAATACCGCGAGGCGATCGGGCTGGGCAGCTCGGTGCAGCGGCGGCGGCAAAAGTCGCTGGCGGGCGTTCGCTGATCCGC
>JANOGS010000079.1:0-5059 GCA_031414115.1 Novosphingobium sp.
CCACGACATTCTGATGTCCCGACTGAAGCGGCACATTGCGGACGCAGCCGTGCTGCGGCTGATCCGTGCGTACCTGGATGCGGGCATCATGGACCAAGGCGTGGTGCAAGAGCGCACGCAGGGCACGCCGCAAGGCGGGCCGCTGTCGCCGCTGCTGGCCAACGTGCTGCTCGACGACGTGGACCGGGAACTCGAGCGACGAGGGCTGCGCTTCGAGCGCTACGCCGATGACTGCAACATCTATGTTCGCAGTCATCAGGCGGGGCGACGGGTGCTGGCCGGGTTGCGCAAGCTCTACGGCTCACTCAAGTTGAGCATCAACGAGGCCAAGAGTGCGGTGGCAAGCGCATTCGGCAGAAAGTTCCTGGGCTACGAGCTGTGGGCGGGCCGAGGTGGGGAAGTCAAGCGGGCGGTGGCGGATCGAGCCATTCGGACCTTCAAGGACCGGGTCGAGGCGGTGATGAACACTCCCAGCCACCATCGCGTCCACCATGCCACCAACCCGATGTACCTCGACCGCAACTATGCCGGGGTGTTCATCGTCTGGGACAAGCTGTTCGGCACCTTCCAGCCCGAACAGGACGGCGAGCGAATTCACTATGGGATCGTCAAGCAGCTAGGCAGTTTCAACCTGTTGTGGGTCGCTTTCCACGAATGGATCGGGATCGCCCGCGATCTGTGGAGCGCCCCCTGGGGCAGCAAGCTGGGCTATCTCTGGCGCCAGCCCGGCTGGACCCACGACGGCAGCCGCGACACCAGCGACATGATCCGTACACGCTGGCTGGAGCAGCGCGAGGCCCAACTCGCCGAATAGCCCAACTCGCCGAATAGCATTGCCCCGGTTTGATCGAACGATTAGCGCGGGCCGCCGGGCGAGGAGCAGCTGCATGGACGAATTCGACGTCATCGTGATCGGCGCGGGCAGCGCGGGCAGCGCCGCTGCCGGGCGGCTCGCGGCGGATGGCAGGCTGAAAGTCTGTCTGCTCGAGGCCGGCGGCAGGAACTCTGACGTGTTCGTGCGCACTCCCGGGCTGTTGCCGCTGATGCCAAAGCGCAGCAACTGGGCTTTCGATACCGAGCCGATGGCCGGACTGGGCGGGCGGATCGGTTACCAGCCGCGCGGGCGGGGGCTGGGCGGATCGAGCGCGACCAACGGCATGGTCTATATCCGCGGCAATCCTTGGGATTATGACAACTGGGCCGCGCTGGGCTGCACCGGCTGGAGCTGGGACGAGGTGCTGCCGGTGTTCCGGCGCCAGGAGAACAATGCCCGCGGCTCTGACCAATGGCACGGCACGGGCGGGCCGCTGCATGTCAGCGAACAGGTCGCGCCGAGCCCGGTCGGCAAAGCCTTTGTCGAAGCCGCCAGTCGCCTGCAATTGCCGCTCAACGACGATTTCAACGGGGCCCGGCAGGAGGGATTCGGGCTGTATCAGGTGACCCAGCACAAGGGTGAGCGCTGGTCGGCGGCACGCGCGTTCATCGATCCGCTGGCCGGCAAGCCCAACCTCAGCGTGCGCACCGGCGCCCTGGTCGAGCGGATCGTGGTCGAAAACGGCCGCGCCACCGGGGTCGCGGTGCGGTTCGGGCGGCGGCGCGAGGTGCTGCGCGCACGCGGCGGAGTGATTCTTTCCGCCGGAGCTTTCGGCAGTCCGCAGGTGCTGATGCTGTCGGGGATCGGGCCGGGCGCGCACTTGCAGGATCACGGCATCGCCGCGCTGCGCGACAAGCCGGCGGTTGGCACCGACTTGCAGGATCACTGCGATTACCTGGTCGGCTACGAACTGGACGACGTCTCGCTGTTCGGCGGTTCGCTGCGCGGCACTTTCCATTTCGCCCGCGCCTTCATCGAGCACCGGCTGCGCCGCACCGGCATGCTGACCACCAATTTTGCCGAGAGCGGCGGGTTCGTGACGCTCCGCGCCGATGCCCCTGCGCCCGATGTCCAATACCACTTCATCCGCGCGATCATCCAGGATCACGGGCGCGACAAGCTCAAGGAACACGGCTTCTCGCTCCACGCCTGCGTTCTGCGGCCCGAGAGCCGCGGCTGGGTCAAGCTGAAGTCGCCCGATCCGGCGGCAGCGCCCGCGATCAACCCCAACTTCCTCAGCGACGATCGCGATCTGGCGTTGCTGCGCGACGCCGCCCGGCTGATGCACCGGATCGCCGAAACCCCGCCGCTGTCCGAGCTTGGCGCGCGCGACCGCAACCCGGTGGCCTGGACTGACGATGCGGCGCTCGAGCAGCGAATTCGCGAAGTCTCCGACACGATCTACCACCCGGTCGGGACCTGCCGGATGGGCAGCGACGATGGCGCGGTGGTCGATCCCAGCCTTAAACTGCGCGGGCTTGACGGACTGTGGGTGGCCGATGCCAGCATCATGCCGCGGCTGGTCTCGGGCAACACCAACGCCCCCAGCATCATGATCGGCGAGCGCGCTGCCGACTTCGTCCGGGCCGCGCTGCAGTGAGCGTCGCCTTCCGCCGCGAGAGCGATGAGGAGCATCTTGAGCCCCGGTTCGAGATTCCGCTGCCGCCTGGCCCCAATCTCGTCACCGCGCGCGGGCTGGCCTTGCTTGAGGGCAAGGTGGCCGAACTGGAAGCTGCACTCCCCGCGCTGACCGAAGAAGACCAGCGCAAGGCGCACCTGCGCGACCTGCGCTATTGGCGCACCCGGCTGGCCACGGCAGAGCTGACCGAGGCACGATCAGGAGGTGTGATCGGGTTCGGTTGCCGGGTCGACCTGTTGTTGAATGGCAAGCCGCGCGCCATCGAGCTGGTCGGGCACGATGAGGCTGATCCGGCAGCGGGCAAGCTGGCCTTCACCGCCCCGCTGGCCCGCGCGGTGATGGGGGCCGAGGTGGGGGATGTGCTGGATTTTGGCGGGAAAGACGGGGCGATTGAGGTGGTAGGGGTCGGGGCGGGTTAGCTCCGCGGCCCTTTCGGCTTACCTTTGTGGAACACCCGCGGCCCCTTGCCCCCCGGCCCGCCTTGCCCGCGGTGCGGCTTGGGCGGCGGACCTTTGCGGCGTTCCCTGGCTGCTTCGCGCGGGGCTTCGGACGCTTCGATGGTTATCCCGCTCTCGTCATCACCATCGATCCCGGCAGTGCGCTTGACTGCGTCGGCAAATTTGCGCGCGACTGCGCTGGGGACCTGGAAATGGGTCTCTGCCTGGCCAATCCGGATCGCACCAACTTCGTTTCGGGTGATATGGCCGCGGCGGCAGAGCAGCGGCAGGATCCAGCGCGCGTCGGCGTTCTGGCGGCGACCGACGTCCATCCGGAACCAGACCACATCCTCAAATCCGGGGCGGTGGCGTTCGGCCTGGGCGGCGCGCTGGGCTTCGTGGCTACCCGCGATCAGTTCCTCAGGCGCGGGCATCGCCGCACGGTGGGCGCGAACCAGCGCGGCGGCGATATCCTCGGGGCTGCGCTCGGCGAGCAACCGCGCGGCAATCTCGCGGTCTTCCTCGTCAGCCTCGACTGGCGCGAGCAGCGCCGCGATCAGCCGTTCGCGGTCATTGCGGCGGATATCCTCCGGGGTGGGCGCTTCGAGCCATTCGGCCTCGATCCGCGCGCCGCGCAGCATCCCCTCCACCCGCTTGCGGCGCGGATAGGGGACCACGATCACCGCCGTTCCCTTCTTGCCTGCGCGCCCGGTCCGGCCCGAACGGTGCTGGAGCGCTTCGGCATCGCGCGGGATTTCGACGTGGACCACCAGGCTCAGGGTCGGCAGGTCGATACCTCTGGCCGCGACGTCGGTGGCGACGCAAACCCGCGCCCGGCGATCGCGCAGTGCCTGCAACGCATTGTTGCGCTCAGCCTGGCTGTGCTCGCCTGACAGTGCGACGGCAGCGAACCCGCGCTCGATCAGCGTGGCGTGAAGGTGGCGGACGTTGTCGCGGGTGGCGCAGAACAGCATCGCCGTCTCGGCCTCGTGGAAGCGCAGCAGGTTGACCACCGCATGTTCGATCTGCGCCGGGGCAACGGTAACCGCCTGATAGGCGATATCGCCGTGGCCGCGATCCTCGCCGACGGTCGAGATCCGCACCGCTTCGTGCTGATAGCGCCGCGCCAGGGCCACGATCGGCTTGGGCATGGTCGCCGAGAACAGCAAGGTGCGGCGGCCGCTCGGCGTGGCGTCGAGAATTTCCTCAAGGTCTTCGCGGAAGCCCATGTCGAGCATCTCGTCGGCCTCATCGAGGACGATGGTGCGCAGGCTTGAGAGGTCAAGCGCGCCGCGTTCGAGGTGATCGCGCAGCCGTCCCGGCGTTCCGACCACAATATGCGCGCCATGGTTCAGCGCGCGGCGTTCTTTCGAGGGGTCCATCCCGCCGACACAGGTGGCGATCCGCGCCCCGGCCTTGGCGTAGAGCCAGGTCAGCTCGCGGCTGACCTGCAAGGCGAGCTCGCGGGTCGGCGCGATCACCAGCGCAAGCGGCGCACCCGGCGGCGACAAGGCGACCTCGGCCAGTAGTTCGTCGGCCAGGGCGAGCCCGAACGCGACGGTCTTGCCCGAACCGGTCTGGGCGGAGACGACCAGATCGCGGCTGCGTGCGCCGGGTTCGATAACCGCACTCTGGACCGGGGTGAGCGCGGTGTAGCCGTGCGCGGTGAGCGCTTCGGCGAGCAGCGGTGTGACGTCGGGGAAAGCCATGATACCCGGCCCCTTAGGGGCAGACCGCGCGTTTGGCTCGCACTGATTTGCGCTTGCGGCGTTTCACCGCGCCCGCAGCAGCACTTGAACGCGATAGGGGCCGAAGCGCCAAGCGCGCCGGCCCCTGAATTTCCCGATCCGCTGAAGGTCAGAACTTCTTGCGGACTGTCATCCCGATCTTGCGGGGACTACCGACCGAATAGCCCAGCCGCGCCCGGCCGCCGCGCTCACGATCGAGCGAGAGCAGCGGGTTTTCATCGAACAGGTTGTTGACGAAGACCAGGACCGACAGACCATTGTCCCACTCCAACCCGGTCGAGAGGTTGACCAGCTGGCAGCTGGGCAGCTGGTAGGAACCGAAGGTGTAGTTGCCAGAGCCGAAAGTGCCGGTGGCAGGGTT
>JANOGS010000080.1:0-14780 GCA_031414115.1 Novosphingobium sp.
ACCACGGTGCTCGCCGCGCTCTACTTCGCCCAGCTGTTCGGGATCGCCGGCAAGGTCGATGTCTCGCCCTTGTTCGAGACCGAGTCCGCACTCGAGCACGGCGGCCGGTTTCTCGATGCGCTGCTCTCTGAAGAAGCCTACCGCGCCTATGCCCGCCAGCGCGGGCGAGTTTCGGTCCAGACCGGGTTTTCAGATGCCGGGCGCTTCGTCGGGCAGATTCCCGCGGCGCTGGCGATCGAGCGGCTGCAGGGGCGCTTGTCCCAAGCCATGGCCGCCAACGGCCTGAGCGACATCGCCGCGCTGGTGTTCAACACCCACGGCGAGAGCATGGGCCGCGGCGCGCATCCGCACTCTTTCGCCGACCGGCTCGAATGGCCGCTCTCGCCCTGGACGCGGCGGCGCTTTGCCCGCGCCGGTATTCGCCTCGAGCCCGAGGTCAGTTTCCAGGGCGGCGACGGCTACCTGTTCTTCGGCACCCCCGAACTGGCGCTCGCCACCCTGACCCGGATCGCCGAAAATGCCCCGCGCGAAACCGCTGCAGAGGCCCTGCCCGATCCGTTCTATCGCCGCACCGACCTCTCCCTCGATTTCTACCGCGCAATCCGCCGGGTTCAGGCCGGCTACCTTGCCAGCCGGACCTATCCGCGCGCAGTCACCGCTTTTGGCCTGGGCATGCTGGGCGACACCGGCAGCCGCAAATCACGCCGCCAGAGCGATCTGGCCGCCGATCGCGAGATGAGCCTGCGCCAGATCCGCGCGATCCCGCATAACGCGGTGCTCCAGCAGCTCGGCTATCCGGTCAACGTCATCGCCGGGTTCGGCACTGCGGCTGAGGGCAATTACGAGGCGATCGCCGGGCTGCTGCGCGAAAGCCCGCGCGGGCGCCAGTTGGTCCGCCTGGTTCGCGCCGCCAACGCGCTGGCCTCGATCAAGACCGTCGCCGCCTATGGCGAGCTGTTCAATTCAGCCTACTGGGCAAGCCGGCCCTATCGCGGCGACGAGAACCAGATCGCCGATGCCTGCCTGGCCTTGGCCGAATACCTCACCAGCGACGATCGCAACGGCGTGTTCCGCCGCCTCGCCTCGCGGCTCAGGGTCGATGCGATCAAGCTCCACCGGCTGCTCGCGCTGATCCCCGACGAGGCGCCGCTGGAGGGCCGCGAGCACTCGCGGCGGATGCTCGGCGTGCTCCAGGCGCTGCGCCTGGCGCTGTTCCAGCACATGTTCCTCAAAGTCGTCTCGGTCCCGCCGTTCAGCCGGGCCAACGATATCGCCCGCGAGGACGTGCTGGAAATGGTCTTCACCCTCAGGATCGAGGAAGCGCTGGTGCAGCTGCGCCGCGCTTTCCCGGTAAGCTTCCCCGGGATCGCCGATTTCGCGGTCAACGAGCCCAGCGACTACCCCGATGACGCCGCAGTCGGCTATGAGGCGATCCACCGCGACTGCATCGATCCGATCGCCGCGGCGCAGGCGCTGTCGCTGCGGATCACCACCACGATCGCCAACCTGTTCGGCGCGCATGGCTAGCAAGGCGCGGCGTTAAGCTTTGCCCTGGCGCCAGTCCCACCAAGGCACGCGTCCGCCGAAACGCTGGCAATTTCCGCGACTTCGGGCACAATGCCCGGCGATGTTCAAACGCAACGCCATGACCGGCATGATCGCCGCCTTCGTGCTGCTGGTCGGCGCGGCAGCGGCGCTGCTGCTGGTTCGGGCGAACGATGGGACCAAGGTGCTCGGCCCCGCCGGGGGCGCTTTCGCCGCGGCTGACAGTCCCGCGGTCAAGTCGATCCCGGCCCCCGCGCCCAAGCCGCGCGACGAGCGGTTCGTGATCAAGCGGATCCTGCCGATCAGCGGCCCGATCAAATACGGCGAATGGCACTGGGACGAACAGGGCGTTGCTGCGGGGCCGGTGGTGGTCACCGTCGATCTGGAGGCCCGGGTGCTTTCGGTGTTCAAGGGCGGCTATGAGATCGGCGCCACTGCGGTGCTGCTTGGCACGCAGGAAAAGCCGACTCCGCTCGGCCTGTTCCCGATCATCTGGAAGAAGCAGGATCACTATTCCTCGATCTACGACAGCGCGCCGATGCCCTTCACCCAGCGGCTGACCGAAGATGGCATCGCGATCCACGGCACCCTGGTGGAAAAAGGCTTCGCCAGCCACGGCTGCATCGGCGTGCCCGACGATTTCGCCAGGAAGCTCTACGGCGTCACCAAACTGGGCGACCAAGTCTACATCACCCGCGGCAAGAAAGTCGGCCAGGGCGATTCGCTGGTCGAGGGCTAATTCAGGGACAGTATACTAATTAGCGCGGAAGCATCCGCTGATAAAAAGCGGGTATCGCCGCTAATTAGTATACTGTCCCTGAATTAACTGCCCGGATTACGCCAGCCCGCGCTCCACACTGCGCTGCGTCGCATCGCCAAGCTGGCTGCCGCCATCGCATTCGAGGATGATGCCGGTGATGTAGTTGGCCGCGCTTGAGCACAGGAATACCGCGCTCTCAGCCACTTCCTCAACCTCGCCCCAGCGCTTCATCGGGATCCGCTCGTAGTGTTTTTCGCGGGTCGCGGCATCGGGAGCGAGCCGTGCAATGCCTTCGGTATTGGCGATCGGCCCGGGCGAAATGCCGTTGACCCGCACTTCCGGACCCCATTCCAGCGCCAGTACCCGGACCAGCTGGTTGACCCCGGCCTTGGCCGCGCAGGCATGGGCCTGAAGCTGGAAGGCGTGGTCGGCCTGGCCCGCGGTGATCGCGATCAGCGAGGCTCCGGGCAGGTTCAAAAGATCGTGGCAGCCGCGAAACACGTTGAACGTGCCCAGCAGGTCAATGTCCACGACTGCCTTGAAGGCATTGGCGGACATGCCGAGTACCGGCGCAAGGAAATTCCCCGCCGCGCCTGAAACGACGATGTCGATCGGCCCGAACTTGTTGCGGACTTCCTCCATCGCCCCCCGGATCGCGCCAAAATCGCGCACGTCGGCGGTCAACGCGATGGCATCATGACCGATCTCCACCGCGGCGTTCGCGGCCTTTTCGGGATTGCGCCCCAGTACTGCCACCTTGGCACCAAGTTCGGCAAAGCGCTTGGCAATGCCCAGATTGATCCCGCTGGTGCCGCCGGCGATGAAGGCGACCTTGCCTTCCAGGATTCCGTCTTTGAAGGGTGACATGGCTCTGGCTCCTGTGTGGTGGGGCTGTTAATCGTGTGGTTGATGCCCTGCCCGGGGCGCTGCGGCAAGGAAGAACCATGACCCACACCGTCGATCTCTACTGGTCGTTCCGTTCGCCCTATTCCTATTTCGTCACCCCGCGGCTGGTCGAGCTGGAGCGCGATTGGGACGCGGCGGTGAACGTCAGGGTGGTCACCCCGATCGCGGTGCGCCAGCCCGACTTTTTCGCCAATTCCGACCCGCTGTGGTTCAGCTATTTCATGCGCGACTGTTTTCGCTGCGCCGAGTTTCTGGGCATGCCGTTCCGCTGGCCCCGGCCCGATCCGGTGGTGATGGACATGGCGACCCGGACCTATCCCGCGGACCAGCCGCACATCCACCGCCTCTGCCGGCTTGGCCAGCTGGCGGCGGAGCGGGGCAAGGGGCTGGCGTTCCTCCAGCATGTCAGCCACCTGATCTGGTCGGGCGCAGTCGAGGGCTGGAACGAGGGCGAGCATTTGGCGCTGGCCGCAGCCAAAGCAGACTGCGATCTCGCCGAAATGGACGCGGCGATTGTCGCCGAACAGGCCCGGCTCGACGCCGCGCTGACACAGAACGAGGCCGACCAGCGCCTGGGCGGCCACTACGGCGTGCCGCTGATGGTCTATGACAGCGAGCCGTTCTTCGGCCAGGACCGCTTCGACCAGCTGCTCTGGCGAATGCAGGCGAAGGGGCTGGCGCGGCGGGGTTAGGCCTTGCGTTGCGGCGCCCGCGCAAAACTCCACCCTTCGGGCAAGGCCCGCGCCACCAGGCTGCCGATCGAGGCCGGCTGGCGCGCGACCAGGCTGTCGAACAGCCGGGCGAGTTGGCTGCCGCGGACCTCGCCGCCATCGAGTTCGGAGACGATCCGGGCCAGCACCCGGAGCGCCACTGCGCGAGGGGCCTGGGGGCGGTAGGTCAGGCCCAGCGGCGCTTTGCTGACGCACTCGCTCCACTCGCGCGCCGCTGCCCAGTCGAGCGCGGCGTCGGCATCGGCCAGATTTGCCGCGCTGGCGGCGAGTGCGTCGATGTCGAGCCAGTCGGCACCGGCAAGGGCCTTTCTGATCCGCACCCGGTCATAGCGTTCGGCCGCGTTTGACGGATCCTCGACGGCTTTCAGCCCCGCCTCTGCCACTTTGTGGGCCAGTTCTGCGCGCCGCCAGCCAAGCAGCGGGCGCAGCAGTGGCAGCCGCGTTCCCGGGACCAGTCCGCGCGCCCTGACTCCGGCCAGCCCGGCCACCCCGCTCCCGCGATTAAGCCGCAAAATCAATGTTTCAGCCTGGTCATCGGCATGGTGCGCGGTGGCCAGCGCCGCCAGTTGGCGCTGCTCCATCCACCCGGCCAGCGCCGTATAACGCGCCGTCCGCGCCTCCGCCTGAAGGTTGCCCGCCGCCACCGTCACTTTGAGCGTCGCATGCGGAACGCCAAGTTTTCCACATATTTCAGCCACTTGCGCCGCTTCGTCGGCACTCTCAGACCGCAAGGCGTGATCCACTGTCGCCGCCTCGAGCCGCCCCGGCAAGGTCGCAGCGCCAAGCAGCAGCAGCGCCAGGCTGTCCGGTCCGCCCGACACCGCCACGCCAAGCTTGCCCGCAGCAAATCCTAGCGCGGCGAGATCAGCGGAAAACCGTGCGCTCAGCTCGGGCGGAACCGGCCGATCAATTGCACTTCACCTTGCCACGCAGCGCCTCGTACTGGCTGCGCAGCCGCCCGGCGGCTTCGGCCGGGTAATCGTCGACGAACTGGGCGAGCGCGATGCAGACCCGGTTGGTATCCTTCTTGCGCTGCCAGGTTTCGGCGAGAAACAGCACCGAATCCGGGGCGCGGGCGCCGCCGCGATCGACCTTGTAGTTCTCGTAAAACCACTTGCCCGCCTCATCGAGATTGCCCTCGTCGAGGTAGCTCCGGCCAAGCAGATTGCGGGCATGGCTGATCTTCGCGTGCTTGGGGTGCTTCTGCAGGTAGAGCTTCAGCTGCTGCTGCGCCTCGGGGTAGAACTTGGCCTCCCACAGACGGAAACCATAGGAATATTCGTCGTCGCCGGGATCGGCAGTGACCGGCTTTTCGACCGCGCGCACCGCAGCAAGCCGCGCGGCGGAAGGGGTAGCCGACTTGGTGGTGGTTACGGCGGGCTTGGCGGTTGGCGCGGGCTTGGGGGCCACCGCCGCGGTTGTCGGCGCCGCTGCAGGGGCCACGAGCGTGCCACTTCCGGTTGCGGCAGGTGTGGCTGCGCCCTCCAGCTTGACCAGCCGGCTTTCCATCTGCGCGACCTTGTTGCCGCTCTCTTCAATCTGTGCGGTCAGCCGCGCGATCTGACCGTCGAGCGCGTCCATTCGCGCCAGCATGTCAGTGGCCGGGGTGGTCGCCGGGGTTCCGGTCGCCGAGGCGCCGGCCGCATTCGGCTGGATCTGCGGGAAAAAGGTGCCGTCACCGCCCGGGAAGACCTTGCGCTGCAACGCCACAACTTCCGCCTCGATCTTGCGCAGCCGCGCTTCGGCGCCGGAATCGAGGCTGCTTTGGGCCAGCGCCGGTGCAGCAATCACCAGCATCAGTGCGGCGAACAGCCGGGGTTTGTTGGTCAGAAACTTCGTCATCTGGGTCCAGTCCAAATTTGCCGGGCGGTGCGACCATGCACGCAGGCCGCCGAACCGCCGATGAACGCGAATGATGCCAATTAACCCCGTGCGAATGCCGCTGTCGAGCGAGCGGCGGGAACTATCCGCAACCTAGCTCGCAGTCAGTACCGGAGCTGGGGCCGGAACCGCTGCTGGTTCAGGGGTTGGCGCTGGAGCTTGTATGAGCGGGGCTGGAGCACCCTGATTGCCAGGTCCTTGAGCCCCTGGACGGCGCTGGGGCTGGTCGCGGCGGCTGGGCTGCTGCCGCGCCGGGATTCCCCCGGTCGGGGCCGGAGTGGCCGCAGCCGGGCCGCGTGCCAGCAGCGCTGCGGCGGTCACCGATACGTCCTTCATCGTCACTTGCACATCGGACAGCTTGGGCACGCTTTGCCCGCCGATGGTGATTGCCAGGGCCTCAGGCCGTCCGGTCCAGATCAGCACTTGCGGCTGGTCGGCGGGGACGGTCCAGCTTTCGCCCTGGGCGAGCTGCTTCTGCAGCAGCGGCGTCCCTGAGCCATCGTAGAACTTGACCCAGATCCCGGCCTCAAGCGCGGTGAAAACCACTGGCCCGGCCACACTGGGCGTGACCGCAGCGGCACTGGTGGTGGCGACAGGCGCCGGGGTTTCATCAGGCATGATCGAACCGAGCGAACCGCCCGGAGCATAAAGGCTGGGCCAGAGAAACAGCCCGGCGACGATTACCGCTATCACCCCAAACGCCGCCAACCAGGCCAGCCGTCCGGCAGGAACCCGCGCTGGATCGCCGGGCTCGAAGGTCGGGATGCCGCGGCGTTGCGGCTCAGGCTCTTGCGCGGCGAGTTCGGCGCGGACTTCACCGGCGATCCCGGTATCGTCAAGCCCCAGCGCCTTGGCGTAGGAGCGCGAGAAACCCACGGCATAGGTCGGTGCCGGTAGCGCAGCAAAATCGCCTGCCTCGATCGCCGCAAGATGACGTTCTGGAATCCGGGTAAGTGCAGCCAGTTGGGCGCGCGTCATGCCCGAAGCCTCGCGGGCGCGCAGCAGCCGCACGCCAACGCTTTCAAGAGGCAATTCAGCCTCTACTGCTTCGCTTTGCGACATTCCGACCCCGTTTTGTCTTGATTTTTTAGCAAGCTTGCGGGCGCAGACCTTCGCGGTTTGGACGGTGAAGTCAACGCAAAACTGCGCCCTGATCGCACCTTGGGCGACAGGATGCTCTGTATACGTGACAGGCTGGTGACTTAGTCCGTTTCAATTCCCCGCGCTTGAGCCCAAGCGGCAAGCGCACTGCGCAGATTGGGCGGGGGGGTTGCGAGCCACTGGTTCATCGCCGCGCCGATCTCGGCAAGATCGACTTTGCGGACAAGTTCCTTGACTGGACCGACCGACGCCGGAGTGATCGACAGGCGGTGCAAGCCGATGCCCAGCAGCGCCAGCGCTTCCAGCCGGCGTCCGCCCATCTCGCCGCAAACCGTGATATCGACCTGGTGCCCGGCGATCGCCTGGATGACCCGGCGCAGGAACCGCAAGATCGAAGGGCTTAGCCAGTCATACCGCTCTGCCAGCTTGGGGTTGGAGCGGTCCGCAGCGAACAGGAACTGGGTCAGATCGTTGGTTCCGATCGACAGGAAAGAGATCTTGGGTGCGAGCAGATCGAGCTGCTCGGCAAGCGCCGGGACTTCGAGCATGGCGCCATAGCGGATCGCTTCGGGCAGCAGCTTCTTTTTCGCTTTCAGCACTTTGCGCTGGGCTTCAAACACCTCTTTGGCGGCGTCGAACTCCCACGGCTCGGAAACCATCGGGAACATCACATTGAGCGTGCGCCCGGCGGCGGCTTCGAGCAGCGAGCGGGCCTGAACCTTCAGCAGCCCCTCGCGTTCGAGCGCAACGCGGATCGCGCGCCAGCCCATCGCCGGGTTTTCCTCATGTTCGCCGTCGTTGTGGCGCAGATAGGGCAGCACCTTGTCGCCGCCGATATCGACCGTGCGGAACACCACCGGCTTGTCACCCGCCATGTCGAGCACGTCGCGATAGAGCCGGGTCTGCCGCTCGCGCGCGGGCAATGTGGCCGAAACCAGGAACTGGAACTCGGTGCGGAACAGGCCGACCCCGTCGGCGCCGGTCAGCGCCAGATTGGGCATGTCATCGCGCAGGCCGGCGTTGATCATCACCTGGATGCGGGTGCCGTCGCGGGTGAACGGTTCCACCTCGCGCAGCGCGGCATAAGCGGCCTGACGCTCCTTGTTCTTGGCGAAGCGCGCATCGAACGCCTCAACCATTGCCGGCAGCGGCCGCACCATGGCCTGGCCCTGATCAGCGTCAAGCAGCAGTGGATCGCCATCGCGGATCAGTCCGCGCAGGCCGCGCACCCGCCCCAGCACCGGCACGCCCATCGCCCGCGCGACAATCACCACATGGGCAGTGAGCGAGCCTTCTTCGAGGATGACGCCTTTCAAGCGCCGCTTGTCGTATTCGAGCAGTTCGGCCGGGCCGAGGTTGCGCGCGATCAGAATCGTGTCGGAGCGGAGCCCCATGCTGGCGGCGGTGCCCATCTGGCCCGAAACCGTCCGCAGCAGCCGGTTCGAGAGGTCTTCCAGATCGTGCATCCGGTCCGCCAGCAGCGGATCGTCGATCTGGCGCATCCGCATCCGGGTGCGCTGCTGGACCCGCTCGATCGCCGCCTCGGCGGTCAGGCCGCTATCGATCGCCTCGATGATCCGGCGGCTCCAGCCCTCGTCATAGGCGAACATCCGGTAGGTCTCGAGCACCTCTTCGTGCTCACCGCCGCCTCCGAATTCGGCCTGGTTGGCCATCTTGTCGAAGGCGAGGTAGACGCGCTGCAATTCGGCATCGCGGTCTTCGGCCATGACATGCTCGATCGTCACGCGCGGCTGGTGATAGACCGCGTTGCCGGCCGCCAGCCCTTTGACCAAAGCGAGCCCAGTGAGCCGTTCCGGGCCGGTCTGGGCCGGGCCGAGCAGCGCCAGTTCATCGTCAACCAGGCCGGCATTGGTGATCAGTTCAGACAGGACCATGGCCACGGTCTGCAAAGCCTCGATTTCGACTTCCTCGTAGCGGCGAGGTTCGACATGCTGGACGCACAGCACCCCAACCGCGCGTTCGCGCCGGACGATCGGGACCCCGGCGAAGGAGTGGAACTTGTCTTCGCCGGTTTCGGGTCGATAAGAGAAGTCCGGGTGCGCGGTCGCTTCGTTGAGGTTGAGCGTTTCGATGTTCTGGGCGATCGTCCCGACCAGCCCCTCGCCCACCGCCATGCGGGTGACGTGGACCGCTTCTTGCGCGAGGCCCCGGGTCGCGAACAGCTCGAGCATGCCTTCGCGCAGCAGGTAGATCGAGCAGACTTCGCTATCGAGTCCTTCACCGATCACTTCGACCACGGTGTTAAGCTTGGCTTGGGCATTGCTGCGCGAGGCCATGACATCATGGAGACGGCTGAGGATCGTGCGCGAGGCAGAAACGGCGCTGGTGATGGTCATAGCGTCAGCGTAGCCCAAGTTGCGCCGCTTGGGAACGCGTGAGCCCTTCTGGGGCAATCGAATTCCAGTTCAGGCCCCGCCACTGCGGCGGGGCGCGAACCACGACCGGCGGCTAGAAGTGCGCCAGCTCTTCCTTGATCCGCAACTTCTGCTTCTTGAGTTGCTGGATGATCGCGATGTCAGGCAAGGGGCGGTTCTGTTCATCAGCAAGCTGGCGTTCAAGGCCGGCGTGCTTGAGCTGCAATGCGCTGACGTGCGACTGTTCCATAAGCGGTTCTCCTTGTCATAGCCCAAGGATCATAGCCCAAGGGCTGCGCGGCCCCCACCTGGTCCCGACTCGGATACCGGCGGGTTACTGCGATTGTCATCGAAGCACATTAAGTTTATCTTGCGAAGCAGGGATATGACAACTTGCGGCAAAATGATGACAAGTCGCGACGGTCCGTCAGGTTTTTAGGAGGCAACGGGTGAACGAAGAGGAGCTGAAGAAGCGCCTCGAGATGCTGAGGATCGAGCATCGCGACCTTGACGCCGCGATCGATGCGCTCAGCGCTGCGGGTTCGACCGACCAGTTGCAAATGGCACGCCTGAAGAAGCGCAAGCTCAGGCTCAAAGATCAGATCGCAATGGTTGAGGACTACCTGATCCCCGATATTATTGCCTGACCCGGCGCGCGCGCGCTATTGCTCAAGCGATCTGATCCAGGTCTAACGAATTGGCTGGGCGATACCGTGCCGAATCGTGGTTGGCGAATTGGAAAAGCGGATCTGTCCAGCGGAAAAATGCACCTGGGGCGCTGCCAAATCGTCCCCCGCTGGGACAAGCCAAAATTGCTGTGTGAAACTCCCTTTGGATAAGTTGGCAGACTCACAAATCCCCGCCACTCCCGTCCGCCATGGCAGCCCCCGCAAGCATCAACCCGAGGATCATCGAAGGCCTATATTGCGAAGCATTGGTCCTTTCGGACGATGTCCGCGCGGCCTTTGCCCTGTCCGGACGGCTCGACGCCGCTGGCGACGAGGAGGACGAGGGCCGCGTGGCGCTCTCGTGCGAGGCGCTGCGCACCACCACGCGGATGATGCATGCGGTAGCCTGGCTGCTCAATCACCGCGCCTATTTTGCCGGCGAGCTCTCCGAATTCCAGCTGCGCCGTTATGGCAAGCTGGTCAGTTTTCCCGAATCCGAACCGCGCCGCCTAGCGCTGCTCGACGCCCCGACCCGCGAGCTGGTTCAGGCAACCGAACGCTTCCACGCGCGAATCGGACGGCTCGACCACGGCTGGCGCGAGCGCGACCAGTCGAACCCCAGCGCGATTGCCCGGCTGCGCGAGCGGCTGGCGCAGCAGCAGGTGCCGCCGATCCGCCCGGTCTGAACTATCGACAACAGCCTCTCGACTTGCGGCGCGCGGCTGCCCATATGCAACAGCGATGGACGCCCCGCCCAAACCCTGGCCAACCGGCCTTGCCGAGCAATGCGAACCGCTGGTGCGCCGCGTGCTCGCGCCCAATCCTTCGCCCTATACCTTCACCGGTACCCAGACCTATCTGGTCGGGGCGGGCAGCGAGCTCGCGGCAATCGACCCCGGACCCGCCGGCAACGGCGCGGCCGGACATGCTGACGCCAACGGTGAAGGCCATGTCGAGGCAATCCTGGCGGCGGCAGGCGCGGCCCGGATCACCGCGATCCTGTGCACCCATACTCACCGCGATCACAGCCCGGCCTCACGGGCACTCAAGGCTGCCACCGGGGCCCAGATCGTCGGCTGCGCGGCCCTCGCGCTGGTCGACGACGGCCCCCGCGCCGACGCCGCCTTCGATCCCGACTATGTGCCCGACCAGGTGCTGACCGATGGCGAGCGGGTCAGCGGACCGGACTGGACGATCGAAGCGATCGCGACCCCTGGGCACACCAGCAACCACCTGTGCTATCACGTGGTCGAGAGCGGGGCGCTGTTCACTGGCGATCACATCATGGCCTGGTCGACCAGCGTGGTCTCACCGCCTGACGGCGACATGGCCGCCTATATGGCCAGCCTGCAGAAGCTCCATGACCGCGACGACCGGGTCTATTACCCCGCCCACGGCCCGGCGGTGACCAACCCGCGCCAGCTGGTCCGCGGCATGCTCGGCCACCGGCGCAGCCGCGAAGCGCAGATTCTGAGACTGCTCGACAAAGCGCCGCAGCGGATCACAGACATGGTTCCGGTGATGTACAAGGGGCTGGATCCGCGGCTGACCGGCGCAGCCGGGCGCTCGGTGCTGGCCCACCTGATCGACCTTGCCAACCAGGGCCGGGCCCGATGCGAGAACGAGATATGGACAACCGCCAGCTGATCCGCAGTCCGCTGGTGCTGCTGCCTGTCGCGCTGGCTGCGGCGCTGATCGGCCTGACCGCCTGGCTGGGCTGGAAGGTCTTCGCTCCCGATCACGGTGATCCCTTGGCGACCAGTCTGAACGCTTTCGAAAAGGCCAACCGCCTCACCGTGTTTTCGGCCCAGCTTTCCCCGGTGGTCAGCGCCGACGATGTCCGGATTTTCGGGATGCTCAAGGCGCGCCAGATCGCGGTGATCCCGGCGCGGGTCAATTACACCGTCGACCTCTCGCGGATCGGCGCCAAGCGGATGCAGTGGAACGCCGCCGCCAAGCGCCTGACCGTCACTCTGCCGCCGATCGAGCTGTCGCCGCCCAACCTTGACGAGGGCCAGGCCCAGTACCTGCGCGAAGGGGTGTGGATCGGCCGCGAGGCCCAGGCCAAGCTTACCCGCGACAACACCCTGCTGGCCGAACGGCAAGCCGCCGAACAGGCGCGCAATCCGGTGCTGCTGGGCCTCGCCAAAAGCGCGGCGAAAGACGCGGTGCGGCAGAACCTGGAGATTCCGCTGGGGGTGGCAGGATACAGCGACGTGAGCGTCAGTGTCCGCTTCGACGGCGAGACGTTGCCGCCGCAACCGTGACCTTGCCCCCGGCGCTGGGCGCGCTAGAAAGCGGGCATCGGGGTCGCGGTACTTTGGGAGAATTCCGCGATGGCAACATTGGCCGAATCTGGCGCGCCCGCGCGCAGCGAGGAGCGCTTTTTCTTCACCCTGACCTGTTGCATGGCAGCCGTGCTCGTCGCCGGGTTCGGGCTGAATCTGGTGATGGGCCGATCGAGCTTTGACCTGCCGCTGATCTACCATCTCCACGGCGTGGTGTTCTTCGGCTGGATCGCGCTGGTGCTGACCCAGACCTGGCTGATGGCCAGCGGCAACGTGGCGCTGCACCGGCGGCTTGGCTGGCTTTCGGCGCTGTGGGTGCCGGTGATGGTGATGCTGGGGATCGCGATCACGGTTACCTCGCTGCGCCGCACTGGCGGCCCGTTCTTCTTCGATGCCAACGAATTTTTGATCAGCAACCCTGTGGGCCTGCTGGCCTTTGCCGGGCTGGTTGCTGCGGCGCTGGCAATGCGGCGACGGACCGATTGGCACCGGCGGTTGATGCTCAGCGCCCTGGCCTCGATCACCGGGCCGGGGATTGGCCGGCTGATGCCGGCACCGCTGTTGGTCCCCTGGGCCTGGGAAATCACCAACCTGATGACCATGGGCTTCATCGCCGCCGGGATGATCCGCGACAAGCGACATCACGGCCGCGTCCATCCCGCCTGGTGGGTCGGGCTGGCGGTCGGGATCGGCTGGCTGGTACTCGGAGAGGTGCTGGCCTACACCGACTGGGCAATCGCGCTGACCGAGCAGGTAAGGGCTGGGCATCCCGGAGCGGAGCGGCCGATGGGCGCATACCTGCCTTGATTTGGTGGGCTCAACGGGCCATCTGAAGCACTCTCCTTCCGCATGAGTGCCCGCCATGACCATCCAGACCGAAAACCTCACCGGCATCGACATCCGCGCCGAGATCGAGCGGCTGCGCAAGTCGCGCAACGCGATCATCCTGGCGCACTATTACCAGAAGCCGGAGATCCAGGACCTGGCGGACTTTGTCGGCGATTCGCTGGAGCTGTCGAAGAAGGCCGCCGCCACCGACGCCGAGGTGATCGCCTTCTGCGGGGTCAAATTCATGGCCGAAACCGCCAAGATCCTCTCCCCTGAGAAGATCGTCGTGCTGCCCGATCTCGATGCCGGGTGCAGCCTTGAAGACTCGTGCCCGCCCGAGAAGTTCAAGGCCTTCCGCGAGGCCCACCCCGATCACATCGCGCTGACCTACATCAACTGCTCGACCGAAGTGAAAGCGCTGAGCGACATCATCGTCACCAGCTCCAGCGCCGAGACGATCCTCGCCCAGATCCCCGAAGGCCAGAAGATCATCTTCGGGCCCGACCGCCACCTTGGTGGTTACCTCAGCCGCAAGTTCGACCGCGAGATGCTGCTTTGGCCGGGGGTCTGCATCGTCCATGAGGCGTTCAGCGAGACCGAGCTGCTCAAGCTCAAGGCCCAGCACCCCGGCGCGCCCGTAGCGGCGCATCCCGAATGCCCGCCCGCGATCATCGACCACGCCGACTACGTCGGCTCGACCAGCGGCATCCTGCAATTCGCCAAGACATTTCAGGGTGACACCCTGATCGTCGCCACTGAACCGCACATCATCCACCAGATGGAAAAAGCGATTCCCGAGAAGCGCTTCATCGGCGCCCCGGGCGCCGACGGCAACTGCAACTGCAACATCTGCCCCTACATGGCGCTGAATACGCTGGAGAAGCTCTACATCGCGCTGCGCGACCTGAAGCCGCAGATCGAGATCGAGGAAGGGCTGCGGTTGCAGGCCAAGAAGAGCCTCGACCGGATGCTGGAGATGGCGGCGGGGACCGTGGGCAAGGGGGATTTGGGGGGGCGGTGAGAGTCTATCATTTCACAACTGCGAAATATGGACTCGAGAACATTAGACTCCGGCGCCTTAGAGCGGTTATCGACCGTTATGAATCGGGCTGGGATTCCCACTGGTCCTGATTTCTGATTCAGAATCCGTGCTGGTGAAGGAGGCCGGCACGGATGGGTCAACCTTTATCGATGGATTTGCGTTCCCGGCTTCTGGCGGCGATCGACGAGGGTCTGAGTTGCCGGGCGGCGGCGGCCCGGTTTGGCGTGGCACCCTCGACGGCGATCCGCTGGGAGGCGCAGCGGCGCGAGACCGGCAGCTTTGCCCCCAAGCCTCAGGGTGGCGACATGCGTTCGCGCCGGGTTGAGGAGCGGCGGGCGGACATCCTCGCCTTGTGGGAAGCGCGCAAGGACATCTCGCTCTCAGAATTGCGCCTGGCGCTGATCGAAATTGGTCTGGACGTCTCGGTGGCCGGGCTTCACCGCTTCTTCGTTCGTCACGGCATGACGCGTAAAAAAAGACTGGCCATGCCATCGAGCAGGACCGGCCCGACGTCCTGAAGCAGCGTCAGGACTGGTTCGATGGTCAGTTCGATCTGGAACCCGAGCGCCTCGTGTTCATCGACGAGACGTGGACCGCCACCAACATGACCCGCAGCCATGGCCGCTGTGCGAAGGGTGAGCGCCTGCGGATGGGC
>JANOGS010000081.1:0-2831 GCA_031414115.1 Novosphingobium sp.
GGGCCAGCAGCACAGGCGGACAAACATCAGGGCCAGCGGAGCATACCCCCCGCACCAACAGGCCGAAGACATGACCGCACCCGGATAAAGTTACTTCAACTCAACTACACCCTTGATCGCAGGGCGCCGTCCAGACATGACGTTGCAATAACCCCAAAATGCCGCCCGTTCACCCCTTTCCGCCATGCAGCACCGCAGCCGAAATCCGCACCGGTTTGCCATCGCGGTGTTGCAACTCCCACCGTCACCATAGCCCCATAACCTATCGTAACCGGTTGCCAAAACCCTGACCCGCTCCCGGTATTTGCTCCGACTACCCCGGTAACCGGGCGCTGGTTTTGTTCATCCAGATTGAGCGTTCGATCTGGATAGACAGGATTTGGCGCATGAGAGCCTTGGCAATCCTTGCACTGGTAGCAGGCATCCCCTTGCCAGAACCGCAGCGCGAGATAGCGCTCCGGATCGCCGGCCAGGGCTTGCCCTCTTGCCGGAGCCATCATCCGGGAGGCGGCGAGGGACCTTGCCTTCCGGACTTCGCAATGCGCCCGGACGGTCCGGTCAACGGCTGGAGTCTGGGCGGGCGGATCACCTTCACCACGGCCGCAACGACCCGGCTGAGCCGCGACGAATTTGCCTTGCTCGCCGGTCACGAGATCGCGCACTGGTATCTCGGCCATCGCGGCAGCAGCCCTGATGCAGAACTTGCAGCCGATCGCCTCGGCGCTCAACTCGCCTGCCAGGCCGGGTTCGATGTGGCGGCTGGAGCAAGCCTGTTCCGTCACCTGCGGCCCGGCAGGAACCATCCACCCGCTGAACGGCGACGCGAAGCTGTGCTAGGCGTGCAGTGCGGCAATCCGCCTGGAGTGGCTATCGGCGACGGCTACCGCCCCCCTTACTTCTTCCGCTTCTTCCGCGCCGCATAGCGCTCATCGCGCGCTGCTTTGAGCTCGGCCTCGCTCGGCGGCACCTTCACCGACGCCTGCGCGGCGGCCAGCTTGTCCGCCTTGGCCTGGGCGATCGCGGCCTTCCGCGCGGCGCTTTTTTCGGCTGCGGCCTGTTCGCGGGCGAGGCGGGCGGCCTGGCGCTGGGCAATCAGGGCTTCGTCGGGCGCGGGTTTGGCGGCGAGCAGGGCCAGCGCCTTGGCGCGGGCGGCCTGGGCCAGCGCGGTACGTTCCTGGAAGCTGGGGTCTTTATAGGATGCCATAGTCGGGGTGGTTCTCTTTCCAAAATGGTCTTCGCGTCTTTGCGTCTTTGCGTGAGAATCCCCTCCAGCACCCGCTTTGCGGGCGGTCCCCCTCCCCGTTTGTGCTGCGCAAAAGCAGGGAGGATCTTCAAGGCTTCTTCGTGGCTTCGTGGCTTTGTGTGAGCCAAATCTTTCTGTCTTTCGGGCTGGGATTTACCCCTCCGTCAGGCGCTTCGCACCTGCCACCTCCCCATTTGCGACTGAGGCGAAAATGGAGAGGACTTAGGGAGGGTTACTCCTCGCCCATCCGCAGCGCCGCAATAAACGCCTCCTGCGGGATGCTGACGTTACCATATTCGCGCATTCGTGCCTTGCCCTTCTTTTGCTTGTCGAGCAGCTTTTTCTTGCGGCTGATATCGCCGCCATAGCACTTGGCGGTGACGTCCTTGCGCATCGCGGCGATGGTTTCGCGGGCAATCACCTTGCCGCCTATGGCGGCCTGGATCGGCACCTTGAACAGGTGGCGGGGGATCAGATCCTTGAGGCGTTCGCACATGTGGCGGCCGCGTTCCTCGGCGACGCCGCGGTGGACGATCATCGAGAGCGCGTCGACCGGCTCGTTGTTGACCAGGATGCTCATCTTGACAAGGTCGCCCTCGCGCAGCCCGATCTGTTCGTAGTCGAAGGAGGCATAGCCTCGCGAAATGCTTTTCAACCGATCGTAAAAGTCAAAGACCACTTCGTTGAGCGGCAGTTCGTAGCTGACCTGGGCGCGGCCGCCGACGTAAGTCAGGTTGGTCTGGACGCCGCGGCGATCCTGGCAGAGCTTGAGGATCGAGCCGAGGTATTCGTCGGGGGTATAGATCGTCGCCTTGATCCACGGCTCGTCGATCTGCTCGATCCGGCTCGGGTCGGGGTAGTCGGCAGGGTTGTGGAGCAGGATCTCCTTGGCGTCATCGGTGCGCGATTTGCGCAGCTGGATGCGGTAGACCACGCTGGGTGCAGTCGTGATCAGGTCGAGGTCGTACTCGCGCGTTAAGCGCTCCTGGATGATCTCGAGGTGGAGCAGCCCGAGGAAGCCGCAGCGGAAGCCGAAGCCGAGCGCGGCCGAGGATTCCATCTCGAAAGAGAAGCTGGCGTCGTTGAGGCGCAGCCTGCCCATGGCGGCGCGCAGCGCCTCGAAATCGGCGGCGTCGACCGGGAAGAGGCCGCAGAACACCACCGGCTGGACTTCCTTGAACCCGGGCAGCGCCTGCACTGCCCCGCCCTTGACCGTGGTGATGGTGTCCCCGACCTTGGCCTGGGCAACCTCCTTGATCTGCGCGGTGATGAAGCCGATTTCGCCCGGGCCAAGCTCGGCCAGCTGCTCGATCTTCGGCCGGAACGCCCCCACCCGGTCGACCAGGTGCGTGGTGTCACCAGCCATGAACTTGATCGTCATGCCCTTTTTCACGATGCCATCGAGCACCCGCATCAGGATGACCACACCGAGATAGGGATCGTACCAGCTGTCGACCAGCATCGCCTTCAGGGGCGCGGTGAAATCGCCCTTCGGCGGCGGGATCCGGGTCACGATCGCTTCCAGCACGTCGCCGATCCCAAGCCCGGTCTTGGCGCTGGTCAAGACCGCGTTCGAGGCATCGAGCCC
>JANOGS010000082.1:0-9182 GCA_031414115.1 Novosphingobium sp.
GATCGCCGAGCACCGCACCACCCTGATCTTCGTGGGCACGCGGCGCATGGCCGAGCGCATCGCCCATCGCCTGCGCCAGACCTTGGGCGACGAGGCCGTGGCGGCCCACCCTGCCCAGCTCAACCACCCGGTTGGTCGGCAGGCGGAAGAATTCCATCGCGCTGGCGGCATTGCGCAGCATCCAGCTGAACAGCTTTTCACGCCAGATCGCCATGCCCGGCTTGGCCGAGGCGATCAGAGTCTGGCGTGAGAGGAAAAAGCTGGTCTTCATCATCTCGAACGGCGCGCCGCAATCCTTGACCAGCTTGAGCGCGGCGGGGACGTCGGTCTCTTCCAGGAACCCATAACGCAGCGTCAGCCGGTAGAACCCCTGGCCGAAATCCTTGACCTGGGTGCGCTGTTCGGGATCGACGAACGGCACGTCCTGGATCGCGATGGTCAGGATCACCACGCGTTCGTGCAGTACCTTGTTGTGCTTGATGTTGTGGAGCAGCGCCGAAGGCACGCCCGAGGCGGTAGAGGCCATGAAGATCGCCGTACCCGGCACCCTTGCGGCGCTGGCATTGGCCGATTTGGCGAACACCTCCATCGGGATCGCCCCTTCGGCCAGGTTCGCGCGCATCAGCTTGCGCCCGCGTGACCAGGTGGTCAGCAGCGTAAAGATCACCAGCCCCATCACCAGCGGCACCCAGCCGCCATCGGGCACCTTGATCAGGTTGGCGCCGAGGTAGGCGAGATCGACCAGGATGAACGCCGCAACCAGGGGTAGCGCCTTCCACAGCGGCCAGCGCCACAGGCTGAACAGCACCACCGCCAGCAGGATCGTATCGATGAACATCGCGCCCGTCACCGCGATGCCATAGGCGGCGGCGAGGTTGCTGGAGGAGCGGAAGAACAGCACCAGCACCAGCACCATCACCATCAGCGCCCAGTTGACCGCGGGAATGTAGATCTGCCCGGCGGTGTGGGCGCTGGTGTGCTTGATTTCCATCCGCGGCATGAAGCCCAGCTGGATCGCTTGCTGAGTCAGACTGAAGGCGCCCGAGATTACTGCCTGACTGGCGATTATCGTTGCCGCCAGCGCCAGGAACACCACCGGAATGCGAACCATGTCGGGGATCATCAGGAAGAACGGATCCTTGATCAGATCGCGGGCCACCACATCGGGCGAGAGCACCATGGCGCCTTGGCCCATATAGTTGAGCATTAGGCAGGGCAGCACGAAACTGACCCAGCTGACCGCGATCGGGCGGCGCCCGAAGTGGCCCATATCGGCATAGAGCGCCTCGGCCCCGGTAACCGCGAGGACCACGCTGCCCATTGCAACGAAGGCGCGGAACCCGTCAGTGGCGAAGAAATTGACCGCGTTCAGCGGATTGATGGTGTGGGCGATGATCATCGGATCCCTGGCGATGTACATCAGCCCCAGCGCTGCCAGGGTCAGGAAATAGACCAGCATGATCGGCCCGAACAGCTTGCCGACCTTGTCAGTCCCGCGCGACTGGATCGCGAACAGTCCGAACAGGATCGCCACTGCGATCGGCACGATCCAGGCCTTGAAGCCGGGGTGGACGTATTGCAGGCCTTCGGTGGCTGAGAGCACTGACATCGCCGGGGTAATCATCGAATCGCCATAGAACAGCGCGGTCGCGAACACCCCCAACAGGATGAACGGCGCGGTCCACTTGGCGCCTTCGCTCTTGCGGTTGATCAGCGCCAGCAAGGCCAGGCTGCCGCCCTCACCCTTGTTGTCGGCCCTCATGATGGTGAGGACGTATTTGAACGTCACCACGATCATCATCGACCAGAATACGAGACTTAGCACCCCGTAGATATGAACCGGATCGACCTGGATCCCCGGCGCCCCGTGGTGCGAGGCGAAGGTTTCGCGAAAGGCGTAGAGCGGGCTGGTGCCGATGTCGCCGAACACCACCCCGATCGCGCCAATCGCCAGCGCGCCAAGGCCACCGCGGTTAAGGCTGTGGCCTTCGAGGCCGTGGGCACCGGCGCCTTGATCCTGAACACTCATGCGATCTGGCGCCCTTGTCTCTTGTTCCCGTGCGACTCCCCCCTGCGGGGCGGGAAAGAGTTATGGATTAGCAGTATGGGCAAGGCTCAGCAACCTGGACCGGCTATTGCGCCGCGCCGCCGGCCTGGGCGGCGATGAAGGCGTCGAGCCGCTCGAGCCGGGCTTTGAGGTCGTCTCGCCAGGGGGCATCGGCAGGGCTGCGCTCCAGCAGATCGGCCCACAGCGTGCGGCCCTCGGTCAGCTTGCCGCTGCCGGCTAGCGCCAGCCCAAGGAAGAACGGCGGACCCGGATCCTGCGGATTGGCCTGCGCCGCGCGTTCATAGGCATGGAGCGCGGCAGGCGTCAGGTTGCCTTCGGCATGCGCGGTCAGGTTGTTGGCCAGCGCCAGCCAGGCATCGGCGTTGCCGGGCTCGCTCTCAACCGCGCCCAGCACCACTCCGGCGGCGTCAGCGTACTGGCCGTTGCGCGCCAAGGCATCGGCGATCACCACCCAGCGGTTTGCGGCCACCGCGCCGCCTTCGCTGGCGAGCTGACGCCGCGCCTCGACCAGCGCCTTGCCGGCGGTATCGGCGCGCTGTTCCGGCTGCTTGGACGCGCCGGGCTGGGCCGGACTGGCCTGGAAAGCGAAACCCGCAAGGCCCACCAGCAGCGCCGCGCCGATCGCTTCCCAACCCTGGCGTGGGGCCTTGAACGCCAGCACCAACAGCGCGAATGCGGCAAGCGCCAGGCCAATGGCTGCGACCCAGCCCATCACTTGGCTCCTGTAGCAAAGCGGCGGCGCAGCAGCGCGGCCGCGAGCACAATCAGCAGCAGCGGCGCGGCATAGAGCGGCCAGGTGGTGGCGGTGACCCGCGGGGCATAGCTGACATAGTCGCCATAACGCTCGACCAGCCAGGCGCGCACCGCCTCGGGTTCCTCGCCCGCCGCAATCCGCTGGCGGACCTGGTGGCGCATGTCACCGGCGATCGGGGCGTCGGAATCGGCGATCGATTGGCCCTGACACTGCAAACAGCGCAAAGTTTCCATCAAGGCCCGCGCCTCAGCCTCCTTGGCCGGGTCAGCAAGCTGGGTGTAGGCATAGGGCGCGGGCGGCAGGCCCTGCTGGGCCAAGGCCGGGACGGACAGCAGCAGAAAAGCGAGCACAAAGAGCCTCATTGCTCCGCCTCCTTGAGCTTTTCAAGGATCATCGGCACCTGATCGGCACGGATCTCGCCGATGTGCTGAAAGCGGATTGTGCCTTTGGCATCGACGATGAAACTTTCCGGCACCCCCGACGATCCGAGCGCGAACTGGACAGCGCTGACATCATCGGCGCCGATCCGGGTGTAGGGATTGCCGTGACGGGCGAGGAACATGGTGACGTCGTCCTGGCGGTCGCGGATCGCCACCCCGACGATCTCAACCCCGGCAAGCCGGAGCTGGCCGAGTACCGGCGCCTCGGTGATGCACGGCACGCACCAGCTGGCGAAAACGTTGAGCAGCCGGGGCTTGCCGCCGATCAGGTCGCCGCGGTTAAGCCCGGGCCGCTCGGACACCCGGGCCGGAAGCGCGAATTCGGGCATTGGCTTGCCGACCATCTGGCTGGCGATGGTGCGGTCGGCCGGCCGCAGCAGCCCGATCAGGACCAGCACCACGAAGCCCGCGAACAGCCCCAGCGGGAGCCAAAGCGCCCAGCGGGATACTTTTGGTGCGGGAGGGGGGGCAGCGGGCGCGGTCACCGACCCTGCCTCTGGCGGCGATAGGCGATCTTGTCCCTGGCGATCAGGCGGCGCAGATCGCTGGCGACCCGCCCGAGCAGCGCGAGCAGCCCGCCCAGCGCGACCAGCAGCCCGCCGTACCAGATCCAGGTGACGAACGGCTTCCACCACAGCCGCAGCTGCCAGCGCCCGCCGCCCGCTTCCTCGCCCAGCACGGCATAAAGCTGGCCGTTCCAGCGGGTCGCCAAGGCAGATTCAGTGGTCTGCTGCGGCGGCGACCAGAAGGTCCGCGCCTGGGGACGCAGCAGGCGCGGCTTGCCGCCTTGATAGCTTGCCTGCATGTCGGCCTGCAGCGCCGTCCAGTTGGGCCCGGCAACCGGCGCGATGGCCTTGAGCGTTACCTTCCAAGGCCCGACCTCAACCGTGTCGCCGACCCGGGCCGCAACCAGCTTCTCCTGCGTGAAGGCACTGTCCGCGCCCATCCCGAACAGTGCCACCGCGATGCCGAAATGCGCCGTAACCATGCCCCACAGCGGCAGCCTGACCGTGCGCAGCTTGCGTCCGGCCAGCGGCAGCAGGCTTGCCGCCGCAAGGCCAACACCAAGCGCCATGCCGAGCAGCGGCAACAGTCCGGTGCCCACAAGGGCCAGCCACACCAGAACGCCGAGCGCCAGCAGCGCCGGGATCGCCAGGCTTTTGCCGACCCTTGCGAACTGGTCCCGCCGCCAGCGCAGCAGCGGTCCCACCGCCATCACCAGCAGCATCGGCACCACAAACACCGCGCCGACCGGGTTGAAATAGGGCGGCCCGACCGAAACCTTGCTGCCCAGCGCCTCGGCCAGCAGCGGATAGAGCGTGCCGATCAGGACAATGCCCAAGGTGGCCGACAGCGCGACATTGTTGACCACCAGTGCACCCTCGCGGCTGGTCAGGGCAAACCGTTCACCCTCGTTGATCGTCGCGGCGCGCAAGCCGAACAGCGTCAGCGCCCCGCCGATGTAGATCGCCAGCAACACCAAAATGAAGCTGCCACGCTCGGGGTCGACCGCGAAGGCGTGGACCGAGGTGAGAATGCCGGAGCGGACCAGGAAGGTCCCGACCATCGACATCGAAAAGGCGACCACCCCCAGCATCACCGTCCAGGCGCGCAGCGCGTTGCGCGCAGCCAGCACTGAGGCCGAATGGAGCAGCGCGGTCGCCGCCAGCCACGGCATCAGGCTGGCGTTCTCGACCGGGTCCCAGAACCACCAGCCGCCCCAGCCCAGCTCGTAATAGGCCCAGTACGAACCGGCGGTGATCCCCACGGTCAGGAACAGCCAGGCGCCCAGCACCCAGGGCCGCATCGCCCGGGCAAAGGCCGGCGAAACCTCCCGCGTGACCAGCGCGCCCACGGCGAAACTGAACGCCACCGACAGCCCGACATAGCCGAGGTAAAGCGTGGGCGGATGGAAGGCGAGGCCAGGGTCCTGAAGCAGCGGATTGAGGCCCAGCCCCTCGATCGGGATCGGATCGAGCCGGGTAAACGGGTTGCTGGCGGCGAGGAGGAAGGCGTAGAAACCCAGGCTGACAAAAGCCTGCGCGGCTAGTGTCGCCAGGATCGTCGGCTCGGGCAGGCGCTTCTCGACCAGTGCGACGAAGCCGCCGGCCAGCCCCATCACCATCACCCACAGCAGCATCGAGCCTTCGTGGTTGCCCCAGGTGCCGGCAAATTTATAGAGCAGCGGCTTGGCCGAATGCGAGCTTTCGGCGACCAGCTTGACCGAAAGATCGGTCTCCACGAACAGCCAGACCAGCGCGGCGAAGGCCATGGTGGCGAGCAGGCCCTGGACCACCGCGACCGGGCGGACCAGTCGGGCAAAGGCCTCACCCCCGCTGCGGAATGCCAGCAAACCGGCGGCGAGCTGCAAACCCGCCAGCGCGGCAGCCAGCCACAGCGCGGCAAGGCCAAGGTTGGCGATCACTGTGTTGCCTCGATAGTCTTGCGGGCCTGGGCGGCGGTCATGTCCTTCATCTCGCGCGGGACGTATTTCTCGTCGTGCTTGGCGAGCAGGTTGTCGGCGAGAAAAGTTCCGTCGGCCTGGCGCTTGCCCTCAGCGACCACCCCCGAACCCTCGACGAACAGGTCCGGCGTGATCCCGCTGAACCGCACCGGTACCCGCGCCTTGCCGTCGCCGACCACGAAGCGGATCGTCACCCCGTCAGCCTCACGCTTGAGCGAGCCGACCTCAACCATCCCGCCCAGCCGGACGGCACGATCGGACGCGGGCGGCTTGGCGGCCATTTCGGCCGGGAGGTAGAAGAAGCTCGCCTGACTGCGCAGCGCCCAGGTGGCGAGCACGGCCGCGCCAATCAGCGCGGCGAGCGCGACCAGAACCAGGACCAGCCGTTGGTGCTTGGCCTTGATCACGCCCTAACCCTCGCGCGCCCGGTCACGCCGAGCCTCGGCACGGCGCATTGCCCGCCAACTGGCAGCGACCAGCAGCGCAGTGCCGCCCACGGTGATTGCATAGGCGGTGAGCACGAAGTTCCAGTGGTTCAGCCCTTCACTCACCGCCTGCCTCCATCGCCCGGCGGCGCAGCCGCGCCTCGGCCTGGCTGTCGGCCAGGATTGCACGCATCCGCGCCAGCACAACACCGCCGAACAGCAGCGAAAAGCCCAAGCTCGACGCCAGCAGCCCAAGCAGGAATTCGGGCGCCATCTCGCTTTTGCCAATGGCGATCGAGGGCGGCTGGTGGAGGCTGTTCCACCACAGCACCGAATAGTGGATCACCGGAATGTTGGCCGCGCCGACCAGTCCGAAGATCGCCGGGATCCGCGATTGCCCCGCGCCATCGCGGTTCGCCGCATCGGCCAGCGCAAGATAGGCGCAGTAGAGGAAGAACAGCACCAGCATCGAAGTCAGCCGTCCGTCCCAGACCCACCAGGTGCCCCAGGCGGGGCGACCCCAGAGCGAGCCGGTGACCAGACACAGCGCTGCAAAGAACGCGCCGGGCAGCGCCGCCGCCCGCGCCGCGATCCCCGCCAGTGGATGGCGCCAGACCAGTTCGGCCAGGCTGGCCAGCGCAATCGCGGCCCACCCGCCCATTCCCAGCCAGGCGGCGGGGACGTGGACGAACAGGATCCGCACCGAATCCCCTTGCAAGCGCTCGGCCGGTGCCCCCAGCAAGCCCCAACCCATTGCGGCGAGCGCAACCAGGCTGCCGGCCAGCAGCAGCGGCGCGGTCAGCAACCGGGCAAGGCGGAGAAAGCGGGCGGGATTGGCGAAGCCGTGCATTGGGCCCTGATGGTGAATTTCACCGTCCGCTTTGGCGGTGGAATCGATCTAACGCAAGCGGGAGAAATGGGGCGACCGAGGGGGCTCGAACCCCCGACCTCCGGTACCACAAACCGGCGCTCTAACCAACTGAGCTACGATCGCCACAACCCGCGCGCTGGGCCCGTTTGAGCCTCGCTTGCAGGGGCGGGCCTTTTGCACAAGCGGCCAGCGATGGGAAGCGAAAACTGCCACTCTTGCCAGCGTTTCGGACAAAGCCTAATTCCAGCGCAATGGCAGAGCCGGGCGAATCCTCCGTGGTCCAGCTGATGGCCATTCCGGGCATGCAACGCTCACCCACGCCCCTGCTCCAGCTGTTCACGCTGCGCGGATTTCTCGACCCCGGCCACTGCGCCCAGCTGATCGCACTGATTGAAGCCAAGCATCGCCCCTCGACCATTGCCGATGCCAATGGCGACATGGCCTTTCGCACCAGCACAACCTGCGAACTTGACTATGCCGATCCGGCGGTCGCAGCGTTGGCTGCGCGGCTGGCCGAAGTTTCGGGCATCGACCCGGCCTATGGCGAGCCGTTGCAGGGTCAGCGCTATGAAGCGGGGCAGGAGTTCAAGCCGCATACTGACTATTTCGACCCCAAAGGCGCTGATTTCGCGCGCTATTGCAGCGAAACCGGGCAGCGCACCTGGACCTTCATGATCTATCTCAATGCGGTTCCCGCCGGCGGGGCGACCCGGTTCAAGGCAATCGACAAGCTGGTCCAGCCCGAAACCGGGAAACTGCTGGCCTGGAACAACCGCCTGGCAGACAGCTCACCCAACCCGGCAACGCTTCACCACGCGATGAAAGTACGCAAAGGCCACAAGTACGTGATCACCCGCTGGTACCGTGAGCGGCCGTGGCCAGGTCAATAAAGATGCTGAGCGCAGATGTGAGCAATTTTTAACCAAACCCTGCTACCCAGCTATGCATCATTGCTGGAAAAGGGGCCAGAAGTGGTTGCAAAAGCGAATCTGCAAACGCCGCAAGGCATGATCAATCCGATTGAAAAGCGACGGATTGCGCGCCATATTTCGGGGCGTTCGGTGATCGTCAAGTCGTCGCACGGGGAACGCGCCAAGGCGGTCATCCGCGATGTTTCGATCTATGGCTGCAGCCTTGTAACGGACGCCTCGTGGATGCGGGTCGGTTCGGTCGTGGCAATCGCCCTGTCGGTCGAACGTTCGATCCAGGCGATCGTCCGGTGGTCGCGCGGCGGGGTCAGCGGGGTTGAATTCCTGCGGCCGATTCCCGATGCCGAAGCCGAATCCTTCGGCGACACCTGACACGAAAAGGGCGGCCCGAAAGGCCGCCCTTGTTCATTCCGGCGATGCCGAAGGGCCCGGTTACTTCTTCAGCGTGAGCCCGCCAAAGCGCTTGTTGAACTGCGCGACGCGCCCGCCCTGATCAAGCTGGCGGGTGCCGCCGGTCCAGGCCGGGTGCGAGGTGGGATCGATTTCCAGCACCAGCGTGTCACCTTCCTTGCCCCAGGTGGAGCGGGTTTCGAACATGGTACCGTCGGTCATCTGGACCTTGATGGTGTGGTAATCGGGGTGAATCTCGGCCTTCATGATACGGTCTTTCGCTGCGGCCGGTTCCGACCGGCCTGAAAAGGAAGCGCGCGCATAGCGGGCGCGCTTTGGAAAATCAAGCGGCGAAGGGCCCACCCAGCAATGCCACGCTCGGCCCGTTCGTCCTGAGGAGCCGCTGAGCGCTTCGAAGTGGCGTCTCGAAGGACCTGGCGCCGCGCCTAGTGGTTCGAGACGGGTCTTCGCTGCGCTCAGCCCCTCCTCACCACGAACGGACGTTTTGGCTATGCCGGCGGATCGGCCACCATCGCGGTAAACTGAACCTCGCAGGTCAGCTTGCCCGCGATGCTGGCCTTGCCCCAGAACTTGCAGACCCGCGAACGCTTCTGGACAAAACCTACCTCGAGATCGAGCAGTACCCCGGGTTCCACCGGCGCGCGAAACTTGGCTTCGTCGATCGCCATGAAATAGACCAGTTTGCCTGACCCCGCGAGTTCGAGCGTTTCGATCGCCAGGATCGCCGCGGCCTGGGCCAGGGCTTCGATCTGGAGCACCCCGGGCATGATCGGGCGGCCCGGGAAGTGGCCCTGAAAGAACTGCTCGTTGAAGCTGACCG
>JANOGS010000083.1:0-19342 GCA_031414115.1 Novosphingobium sp.
CCCGCCGCCCAGCGCCTGGACCTCGGCATAGAACTGGTCGATCAGCGCGGTGACTGGCAGCGACACGCCGAGCGAGCGGCCTTCGTCCAGCGTCAGCCCCAGGTCTTTGCGCATCCAGTCGATCGCGAAGCCGAAGTCAAACTCGTCCTTGGCCATGGTGTGCCAGCGGTTGTCCATCTGCCATGATTGCGAGGCTCCGCCCGAGATCGCCTCGAACACCCGGTCGAGATCGAGATGCGCCGCCTCGGCAAAGCGCAGCGCTTCAGAGAGCGAGGCGAGCACCCCGGAAAAGGCGATCTGGTTGACCATCTTGGTGGTCTGCCCGGCGCCGGCCTTGCCGACGTGGACGATCCGCCGGGTATAGGCCGCCATCACCGGGGTGGCCGCTTCGATCGCCTCGGGCCGGCCGCCGCACATCACCGTCAGCTGGCCGGCCTCGGCCCCGGCCTGGCCGCCGGTTACCGGGGCGTCGACGCAGTGGACCATCAGATCGCGCGCCTCGACCGCGATCTGCCGCGCGATCTTGGCCGAGACCGTGGTGTGATCGATAAAAGTCGCGCCCTTGGCGATCGCCGCGAACACGCCGGTCGGGCCCAGCACGACATCGGCAAGGTCATCGTCGTTGCCGACGCAGGTCAGCACTACGTCGGCGCCCTCGGCGGCTTCGGCGGGCGACATGGCGACCCGCGCCGCCAGCCCTGGATTGGCTTCCTGCCACTTCGCCAACCGCCCGGGGCTGCGGTTGTAGATCGTCAGCTGGTGCCCGGCCGCGCCGATGTGCCGCGCAATCGTGCCGCCCATCACGCCCAGGCCCAGGAAGGATACGTTTTTCGGTTGGGTCATGGCCCGGTGTCTAGCGCGATTTGGCGCAAAGCAAAGCTTTGCATAGTCCGGGTGGTTCAGTTACGGCCCGGACCGCCATGGAAAAGACCGTCTCGCTAGACACCTCGCTGCTGACCATTGACGATGTCCGTGCTGCCGCAGCGCGGATTGAAGGCGCGGTGGTGCGCACTGCGATGGATTACAGCCGCACTCTCAGCGAGATTACCGGCGCCGATATCTGGCTCAAGTTTGAGAACCTGCAGTTCACCGCCGCCTACAAGGAGCGCGGCGCATTGAACGCGATGCTGCTGCTCGGCGGGGAGAAAATGAACCGCGGGGTGATCACCGCTTCGGCCGGCAACCACGCCCAGGGGCTCTCGTACCACGGCACCCGGCTGGGCGCTCCGGTGACGATCGTGATGCCGCGGACCACGCCGACAGTGAAGGTGATGCAGACCGAGGCAGTCGGCGGCAAGGTGGTGCTGGAAGGCGAGACCTTTGACGAGGCCTATGCCCACGCCCGCCAGCTGGAAGTCGAGCTGGGGCTGACTTTCGTCCACCCGTTCGACGATCCGCATATCGCCGCCGGGCAAGGCACGGTCGCGCTCGAAATGCTCGAGGCGGTGCCCGAACTGGACATGCTGGTGATTCCGATCGGCGGCGGCGGGCTGGCTTCGGGGATGGCCACCGCAGCCCGCGCGATCAAGCCGGACATCGGTATCATCGGGGTCCAGGCCGAGCTGTTCCCCTCGATGTACAACAAGCTGCGCCACAACGATCTGCCCTGCGGCGGCGACACCCTGGCCGAAGGCATTGCGGTGAAAGAGCCCGGCGCCTTCACCTCCACGGTGCTGCGCAAGCTGCTCGACGACATCGTCCTGGTCAGCGAGGCTTCGCTGGAAACCGCGGTCTCGCTGCTGCTGCAGATCGAAAAGACCGTGGCCGAAGGCGCCGGTGCTGCGGGCCTCGCGGCAGTGCTCGCCCATCCCGCCCGCTTCAAGGGCCGCAAGATCGGCATCCCGATCACCGGCGGCAATATCGACACCCGCCTGCTCGCCAATGTGCTGCTGCGCGATCTCGCCCGCTCCGGCCGCCTCGCCCGCCTGCGCCTGACCCTGCAGGACCGCCCCGGCGCGCTGTTCAAGGTGATGCGCGAGTTCGATCGCCACCACGTCAACATCATCGAGATCTACCACCAGCGGATCTTCACCCACCTGCCTGCCAAAGGCCTGATAACTGACATCGAATGCGAAGCCCGCGACAAGGACCAGCTCGACGCGCTGGTCGGGGCACTGCGCGAGAAGGGGTACTCGGTCGATCAGGTGGAGCTGGGTTAACCCGCCGCCCGTCGCAGCACTTCTTCGGTCCACTGGTTGAGGCTCTTGCCCGCCAGTTCTGCCGCCTCGACCGATTTGGCGTGGACCGCCGGATCGACCCGCAGCATCAGTTTGCCGGAGAAGGGTCGCTCGGGAGTCTTGCCCAGCTTGGCGCAGGTTTCGATGTAATCATCGACCGCCTCGTGAAACGCTTTGACCAATGCTGGGACGGTGTCGGCGTGGAAGCTCACCCCGTCGCGAATCCCCGCGATCCGCCCGAAGAACAGCCCGTCTTCGGCATCGAACTCCACCCGGGCGCGGTACTTGCGATAATCCAGAATGTTGCTCATGGCTTTACTCCCAGCCGGATCAGATAGTCCCGCGCAGCGCGGACCTGATAGCGCTTGGCCTCCTTGGCCGGATGCGGGCGGTGGAACGTCTCGATCATGGTGTCCTTCACAAACCGAACCCGCGATCCGCTGCCTTCGACCAGCTTGCAGCCTACTGCCAGCAGCAAGGCCTCAAGCGCCGCCCATTCGAGATTGGCCGGGGTCGGCTGCTTGAAAACCGCCGCAAGCGTCTTGGCATGGCGCGCGTTCATGATAGCAGCTTATGCTATCACTATGGGGTTTGCAAGGGCGAGCGTCGCCACCGCCTGATCCTCGCGGTTGTAGGAGAGGAAGATGTCGGGCTGGGTCATCGCGCCTGGACAACCGTCAGGCCGGGAATGGCGAGGTCGCTCCATGCCTTGTCCGTCGTGATGGCCGGAAGCCCCTCGGCAATTGCCAGCGCCATGCAGGTCCGGTCGCCAAGGCCGCTGCCCTTGGTCTTGGTCGCCTCCCACAACAGAGCTGCGGTCCAGGCAGCTTCAGCGTCATGTGGACGTACCTCGAGGCTCAGCGAATCAACCATATTGCGCGCCACGATTACGGCAGCCCCGTCAGCCAAAAGCACCTTGACCACCTCTTGCAGGGTCACCGCCGAGATCAGCGCGTCGTCTGCATAGCCTGCAATGACATCAGCCCCGCGCTCCTCCCGAAGCAGCGCGATCACGGCCGACGCATCGAGTACGGCGACGGCCAAAGTCAGCGACCCCGCAAGCGATCGCGCTCCGCTTCCTGCCGACGTTCTTCCAGAAAATCATCGCTCGAGGTGCCGTCTTTGACGTGCTTGCGATAGAGCGCCTGGGCGTATTTGATCCGGCTCGCCATCGAGGTGAGCTTGACCTCGTCACCATCCACCGTCAGCGCAACCACCCCGGCCCCGGTCACCCCCAGCGCCGTGCGCACCGCCTTGGGCAGGACCATGCGGCCATTGGCAGCGATGCGGGCATTGATCACTTGTGACATAAGTGGCACTCCAGATTTTGTGGCACAAACTTTCTTATGCCACAGGCCTGAAAGTGTCAAGAAAAGCCGCCTTGCCTCGCCGCCTGATTCTCGCGGTTGTAGGAGAGGAAGATATCCGGGCCGTCCAACCGCTTGTTCCCCGACCCGAATTGCGGCCGATTCAGGCCAGGTTCTGGCTTCACGTCTGGTCTGTGGTTGCGGCCCGCGCTGCGAATGGTGCCACAATGCCGCGAACGCGCGGGGGGACAAGGATTTTCCGTGGCATGTGTCCCGCTGCAGGGCGATTCGCTAGCGAAGCGCTGCACCCTGTGCACAATAACGCCTTGTTTACCCTGTTTCGTGGTTAAAACACTTTCAACATCTGCGGGGTGGATGCATAACCTGCGGCACCAGTTCCCGTCAGAGGATTCCGCGCGCTCGTGAACGCTCCCGTCCGCTTTCCCCGTTTCTTTGTGACGAGCCCGGCGCCGTGCCCCTATTTGCCGGGCAAGAGCGAGCGCAAGGTGTTCACCGAGCTCAAGGGTCCGCATGCCGACCAACTCAACGATGCGCTCGGCCGGATCGGCTTTCGCCGCAGCCAGACGGTGGCCTATCGCCCCTCGTGCCTCGATTGTTCGGCCTGCATTTCGGTGCGGGTGGTGGCGGGCGAATTCCGCGCTTCGACCACGCAGAAGCGTAACCTCAAGCGCAATTCAGATCTGGTCACATCGGTCTGCCGCCCGTGGTCGACCGCCGAACAGTTCGAACTGCTGCAGAGCTATCTTGGCCAGCGCCACCCCGGCGGCGGCATGGCCAACATGGACGAGGTCGATTTCGCCGACATGGTTGAGCACACGCCGGTCGATTCGTGGGTGATCGAATACCGCGAGCCGACCAGCGATGGCAGCCAGGGCCGCCTGGTCGGGGCCTGCCTGACCGACCGCCAGGGCGACGGGCTGTCGATGATCTACAGCTTCTACCAGCCCGATCAGGGCGGCCGCCAAGGGCTGGGCAACTATATCATCCTCGATCATATCCGCCGCGCCGCAGAAGAGCGGCTGCCCTACGTCTACCTTGGCTACTGGGTCCAGGGTTCGCCGCGGATGCAGTACAAGGTGCGCTATCGCCCGCTCGAGCGGCTCGGCCGCGAAGGCTGGGCGCGGTTCTCTGACGAGGCGCAGGACCGCCTGATTGCCAATGCCGCTGCCCTTCGCCGCAGCGACGCCCTGCCGCTCGACGGCGGGACCAAGGACGGCGCCCACGGCGGGCAGGATCAGTACCGGCTGGCGCCTTGAGCCTCAGGCTTCTTACTTGATCCTCCCCCGCTGGGGGAGGATTTTCAGGGTTCGGGGAAAAGTTTTCGCCCCGTCCAGTGCGCGGCCAGGGCTCCAGCCAGCTGCGCCGCCACGAACCCGGCAACATCGTTTGGAGCGATCCCCGCGAAGGTATTGCTCAGACTGCGCGCCAGCGTGATTGCCGGGTTGGCGAAGCTGGTTGACGCAGTGAACCAGTAGGCCGCGACGATATACAGCGCAACGCTGGCCGGGACCGCGGCCGGGCGGTGGCGGGTAGTGCCGATGATCGTCAGCAGCAGCCCGAAGGTAGCAATGAATTCGCCGAGCCATTGCCCGGGTCCGGTGCGGGCGTGGGTGGAGACTTGCAGAATCGGCAGATCGAACATCGCGTGCGCCGCCCAGACCCCGAGCACGCCTGCCGCCACCTGCACCGCCACTGTCGCCGCCAGCCCTTGCCAGCAGCAATCACTGCGCAGCCGCATCACCAGGCTGACCGCAGGGTTGAAGTGCGCGCCCGAGACTGGCCCAAGCATGGTGATCAGCACGAACAGCATCGCCCCGGTGGCCAGGGTATTGCCAAGCAGGGCCACGGCGACGTTCCCGCCCGCCAGCTGCTCGGCCATGATTCCGGAGCCGACCACCGTGGCGAACAGGAAGAAACTGCCGAGCGCTTCGGCGATCAGGCGCCGGGTCATGCCGCGCCCTCCATGGCGCCAATCCGCGCCAGTTCGGATTGCAGCGCGGCGCGGTCCGGTCCAGCCAGATCGAGCGCCAGGAAAGCCTGCACCCGCAGTTCCAGCAGCCGCCAGGTCTCGGCGAAAGCCGCGTCGACTTCGGCCGCGCTCCCGCTGACTTCGGCCGGATCGGGCAGCCCCCAGTGCGCGCGCAACGGCGCGCCGGGGAATACCGGGCAGGTCTCGCCGGCGGCATTGCCGCAGACCGTGACTGCCAGGTCGATCGGCGGGGCGTCGGCGCCGGTGAACTCGTTCCAGCTCTTCGAGCGGAAGTGCGACGTGTCAAAGCCCTTGGCGGCCAGCAGGCGAAGCGCGCCGGGATGCGGCACGCCTTTGGGCTTGCTCCCCGCGCTGTGGGCTTGCAGGCGACCTTCGCCGAGCCGCGCGAACAACGCTTCGCCCAGGATCGAGCGGGCGGAATTGCCAGTGCACAGCACCAGCACGGATTTGACCGGGTGCATCAGCAGTAAGTCGTGGCGGGTGTGGGAACGCCGCAGCTGTTCCCGGCACAGCAGTTTTCGGTAAGGTAGCCGAGCAGTTCGGTCATCGCATCGTAGTTGGCCGAATAAATGATCGAGCGACCTTCGCGGCGCTGGGCGATCAGCCCGGCATGGCTGAGCTGGGCGAGGTGGAAGCTCATCACCGAGGGTGAAACCCCGATCGTCTCCGCCAGCGCCCCGGCCGCCACTCCTTGCTCCCCGGCCTGAACTAGCACGCGGAATACCGCCAGACGGTGTTCTTGCGCCAGTGCGCCAAGGGCAGCGATGACTTGATCGGGTTGCATCAAATGATCCAATGATTCAAGGAATATTGAAATAAAAGATGCACGCTTGGAGTCAAGAGGGCAAAACGAAGGCCGCTTCCCGCGGGGGTGGGAAGGGGCCTCGTTTTGCGTCAGTCTATGCGGGCAGGATCAGGCCGGCAGGCCGGAGATCGACTTCACTTCCATAAAGTCGCGCAGCCCGTACATCCCGGCTTCACGGCCGTTGCCCGATTGCTTGTAGCCGCCGAACGGGGCGCCTGGGGTCGGGCCCCAGTTGTTGATCGCGACCATGCCGGCGCGCAGCTTGCCCGCCACTTCGGCGGCCTTGGCCGGATCGCCGGTGATCGCGGCGGAAAGGCCGTATTCGGTGGCATTGGCCAGTTCGATCCCGTCTTCCAGCGTGTCGTAAGTGAGGATCGTCGCGACCGGACCGAAGATCTCTTCCTGGGCGATCCGCATGTCGGGCGTGACGCCCGAGAACACCGTCGGCTGGATGAAGTAGCCGCGGTTGACGTTGGCAGGCAGGTCGGTGCCGCCGGTTTCCAGCGTCGCGCCCTCGTCGATCGCCGATTGGATCAGGTCACGGACCTTGTCGTACTGCGCCTTGTTGACCAGCGGGCCAAGGTGGCTACCTTCGGCCTGGGGGTCACCAACCTGGGTGGCCGAATACATCGCCTTGTAGAAACCGACGACCTCGGCCTCACGATTCTTGGCGACCAGCACCTTGGTCGGCGAGATGCACGACTGGCCGGTGTTGATAAGCGGGCCCATCGCCACGGCGGGCAGCTGGGTGGCAAGATCGGCATCGGGCAGAACCAGGTTGGGCGACTTGCCGCCCAGTTCCTGGTGGACCCGCTTGACTGTGGGGGCGGCGGCGATTGCCACGGCAATCCCGGCGCGAGTCGATCCGGTGAAGCTGACCATCTCGATATCGGGGTGGGCAGAAATCGCTGCGCCGGTGGTCGGCCCGTCACCCTGGACCAGGTTGAACACGCCCGGCGGAACGCCGGCGGCGTCGAGGATCTCAGCAAAGATCGCGGCGTTGGTCGGGCACTCTTCCGACGGCTTGAGCACCATGGTGTTGCCCGCGGCGAGCGAGGGCGCGACCTTGAGCGCGATCTGGTTGAGCGGCCAGTTCCACGGGGTGATCATGCCGACCACGCCGATCGGCTCATAGGCGACGGTGTAAGAACCTTCGTTCTCGACGAAGTTGAACTTCTTGAGCGCTTCCATGGTGCCCAGGAAGCCGCCGATCCCGGCGCCAACCTGCGCGGTCGCAGCGAAGGATACCGGCGCGCCCATTTCTTCGGCCATGCTGGCGGCCAGATCGGCGGTGCGCTTCTTGTACTCTTCGATGATCCGGCCCATCACTGCCAGGCGTTCCTCGCGGGTGGTCTGGCTCCAGCTCTTGAGAGCGCGGCGGGCGGCGGCAACCGCCTTGTCGACATCGGCCTTGGTCCCGACCGAGATGACCGCACAGGCCTCTTCCGTGGCGGGGTTGATCACTTCGCGGCGGGCGCCGCCTTCGCTGTCCACCCACTTGCCGTCGATATAGTGCTGCAGCCGCTCGCGCATCGCGAATCTCCCATTAATGGATCGGTTAAACCGGAACCCATTTCGGGATCGGACGGGCAGATTGCAAGATGCAATCGACCGGGCGGCAGCTATCCGTTTCGATAGAGCCTGGCCTCCGCCGCGCGTCGCCGCACCAGCCCGGTCATGCGCTTGCCCCCGGCGTGGACCCATTTGCCGAATTGGGCGGCGGCCGCGTCGAACTTGCCGGCCTTGTGCAGCCTGGTCAGCGTCGCCCGGGCGATCGCCCCGGTGTTGTAGTGGAAGCTGACCAGGGCATCGAACTGGGCCTGGCTGGTCGGCGCTTCTTCCAGCGCGCGCGCGACTTCGCGGGCGAAGCGGACAAGGTCGGCGGCGAGCCGGTCATCGCATTGCTGCTGGGTCCACACGGTGCCCTTGCGGATTCCTTTTCCGGTTGCCCCCCAACCGATCGTCCAGGGATCGCCGCCAGTGCCGGGATCGGCATAGGCCTCGAACTGTCCGTCGGGGCGTTTCCTGGCGCAACCCTCGAAGCGCTTGATCAGCTCGAGGCCGGCGACGGCGATGGCGCGGGGCGGGGAAGGGGCTGCGGCTGCCGTTGCAGGCGAAGCAGCGGGCGACGCGGTGGCTGCGGTCGTGGCAGCGCGGCGCGCTTTCATCTGGCGCAGGGCGGCAAAGAAATCGGTTTCGAACAACATTGGCGACCTTTCGTTCTGAGGAAACAAAAGTGCCAATATGGTTATAAGATGATGTGTAGGAAACCAAAAAGCGAAGACGCTCCCAATTCAGGAGCGCCTTCGTGATTTTCAACGCAACTCTATACGCATTCGCCGGCCAATTTGCGGCGAGCGCGCTGCCTGTGCGTCAGGCCGGATCGGCGATCCAGCTGCCGTGGAAGCCCGCCGGCACCCGCACCGGCAAGTGGATCCGGGCGACCGGATCGTTGGCCAGATTGCTGGCATCGAGGATCACCAGCTCGCTCTTGTCCTCGGCCGGGTCGTAGACGAACGACATCAGGTAACCGTCGTCTTCTGCAGTTCCCCCCGCCGCTGGCACGAACACCGCTTCGCCGCCCTTGCGCCCGTTCTGAAGGCGGTGCGAAGACTTGGCGCCGGTGTGCCAGTCGTACTTGTGGAACGCCTCGACCGTCGGATTCTCCTTACCGAATTCGGTAAGGTAGCCGATCCGATAGGGCTGGCCGACCAGCGAATCCGGAACCTTGGGGAATTCGCCGCCAAGATCGTCAAGCTGCTTGGCCGAGACCGCGCCGGTCTTCAGGTTCATCCGCCATTGCCACAGGTTCGGCAGCGGCGGGTTCTTCATGCCCACGCTGGTGTAGCCGACCATGCGGCAGGCATCGAGCACCACCTCGTCGCCTTCCTCGTACGAATTCATCGCGTGGTAGACATAGCAGGGATCGATTTCGAACCAGACCACGTCCTTGTTCGATCCGCCCCGCGGCATCACGCCCAGGCGCGCGCCGTAGTCCTCGTCGAAGTTCAGGCCGATCCCGGTGGTCGCCATGTTGTCCATGTTGAATACCATTGGCAGGTCGAGGAAGATGACGTAGTTTTCGGTGATGCTGAAATCATGCATCATCGTCGGACCTTTGGTCTCGATCTGCTCCTCCTGAACGATCTCGCCCGAGGCAGAGACCCGGTAGTATTTGAGGTAGGGCGGGATCAGGCCGTAGCCGAAGAACAGCATCTCGCCGGTTTTCGGGCAGAACTTGGGATGCGCGGTCATGTTGGCATTGAGCTTGCCGTCGAACCGGTAGGGCCCCAGCGTGTCGAGTTCGGGTGAAAGCTCGATCGGGAGGCTGGTTTCGGCGAGCGCCAGGATTTTGCCGGCATGGCCGATCACATGGGTATTGGCGATCGAGTTCTCGAGCAACATCTGCGAATCGAAACTGGGAACTTCTTCTTTCAGCAACTCGGTCTGGACGTAGCGGTTGCGATACCAGGTCGCCTGGCCATTCTTGAGCTCGACCCCGTGGATCATGCCGCAGCCGAAGAACCAGTCGATGCTCTTGCCGAACGGCGGGTTCGCGCCGTTGCGAAGATAGCGACCGTTGAGTTCGGGGGGAATGCTGCCGGTGACGGTCAGGTTGAACTCGGTGGTTTCCTGGTAGACCGGGGCAAAATTCTCCGTCAGCCAGAACGGTTTGGCTTCTTCAAGGACGTCAGAGGTCGACATGGGCGGCTCCTATGCTGCAGGGGGGCTGCATTGTTGATGGCGCGCGAAGGTCGCGCCATGTGCCCAAACTGTCGACTAGCAAAAAAAGCGCACCGCGCGCCGGCCTCAAATGGCAAGGGCGCCCCGGTTGCCCGGAACGCCCTTGCCAGTCCTGTCAAAGCGCGGATCAGGCGCTGTAATACATGTCGAATTCGCACGGGGCCGGTGTGGTTTCCCAGCGCATCACTTCGGGCCACTTGAGCTCGATGTAGGCATCGATCTGGTCCTTGGTGAAGACCCCGCCCTGCAGCAGATAGTCGTGATCGGCTTCAAGGCATTCGAGCGCCTCGCGCAGCGACGCGCAGACGGTCGGCACTTCGGCAAGCTCGGCCGGGGGCAGATCGTAGAGGTTCTTGTCCATCGCTTCGCCGGGGTGGATCTTGTTTTTGATCCCGTCGAGCCCGGCCATGAACAGCGCGGCATAGGCGAGGTAGGGGTTGGCCATCGCATCGGGGAAGCGGATCTCGACACGCTTGGCCTTGTCGCCCGCACCGTAGGGAATCCGGCACGAGGCCGAGCGGTTGCGCGCCGAATAGGCCAGCAACACCGGCGCTTCGTAGCCTGGCACCAGCCGCTTGTAGCTGTTGGTGGTCGGGTTGGTGAAGGCGTTGACCGACTTGGCGTGCTTGATGATCCCGCCGATGAAGTAGAGGCACATGTCGGACAGCCCGGCATAGCCGTTGCCGGCGAACAGCGGCTTGCCGCCATCCCAGATCGACATGTGGGTGTGCATGCCGCTGCCGTTGTCCTTCATGATCGGCTTGGGCATGAACGTCGCGGTCTTGCCGTAAGCCTGGGCGACCTGGTGGACTACGTACTTGTAGACCTGCATGCGGTCGGCGGTCTCGACCAGGGTGCCGAAAGTCAGGCCCAGCTCATGCTGGGCGGCGGCGACCTCGTGGTGGTGCTTGTCGCAAGGCAGCCCCATCTCGAGCATGGTCGAGACCATCTCGCCGCGGATGTCCATGCAGCTGTCGACCGGGGCGACCGGAAAGTAGCCGCCCTTGGCGCGCGGCCGGTGGGCAAGGTTGCCGCCTTCGTATTCGCGGTTCGAATTGGTCGGCAGCTCGATGTCGTCGATCTTGAAGCCGTTGCCGTCATAGCCGTCGTAGAAGCGGACATCGTCGAACAGGAAGAACTCGGCCTCGGGCCCGACGTAGATGGTGTCGCCAATCCCGGTGCTCTTGAGGTATGCTTCGGCGCGCTTGGCGGTGCTGCGCGGGTCGCGGCCATAGAGATCGCCGGTCGAAGGCTCGACGATGTCGCAGTTGATGATCATCATCGGGGTGGCGCTGAACGGATCGATATAGACCGAATCGAGGTCGGGCTTGAGGATCATGTCGCTCTCGTTGATCGCCTTCCAGCCCTCGATCGAGGAGCCGTCGAACATCAGCCCGTCTTCCAGCTCGTCCTCGCCCATCACCCCGGCGCACATCGTCAGGTGCTGCCATTTGCCCTTGGGATCGGTGAAGCGCAGATCGACCCATTCGATCTCTTCTTCCTTGATCCGCTTGATGATGTCCTTTGCCTTGGCCATTTTTAGTCCTTCGATTTTCCCTCCCGCCCGCAGGAGGGGGTAAGGGGTTGGTTGAAAAGGGAATGCTGGACGGGGATCAGACCGCGTCGTTGTCACGCTCGCCGGTGCGGATGCGCAGCGCGCTTTCAACCGGAATCACGAAAATCTTGCCGTCGCCGATCCGTCCGGTCTGCGCGGCGGCGGCGATCGCTTCGACCACGCGTTCGGCCAGCGCGTCGGGGACCACCACTTCGAGCTTCACCTTGGGCAGGAAGTCGACGACATATTCGGCGCCGCGATAAAGCTCGGTGTGGCCCTTCTGGCGGCCGAAGCCCTTGGCCTCGGTCACGGTAATGCCCGAAACGCCGACTTCGTGCAGCGCTTCCTTGACCTCGTCGAGCTTGAACGGCTTGATGATCGCTTCGATCTTTTTCACAGTCGTCTTTCCCCTGCGCAGCAAGCCGGAACCGGCCCCCGTTTGCCTGGGAGCGGTCCGGGGTTGAGATGCTGCCCTGAGCGAGACTCAAGAATCATGCCAAGGGCAATATTGCGGCCCTAGGCCAAGCGCGGCGCGGCGAAAAGGGTGGATTCACACGAATTGAATCGGGATGCGTGGCGCTGCGCAACAATCGGAGCGGAAGGGTCGACGATGCTTGCCTGAATTTTCGGCAGGCGCCGCCTAAAAAACGTGCAGCTTTTGGAAATTCTCCCCCGCCGGGGGAGGTGCCGAGTGAAACGAGGCGGAGGGGGATAGGGGCACAACGCCAGCGATGCGCGCCTATCCCCCCTCCGACCCGCCGTTGGCGGGCCACCTCCCCCGCAGGGGGAGGATTTACAACGAGAGCCCCGCAGTCTCCTCCAGACCGGCCATCAGGTTGAGGCTCTGTACCGCCGCGCCGCTGGCGCCTTTGCCAAGGTTGTCGAGCCGCGCGACGAGGCGCGCCTGGCTGCCATCGCGGCTGCCGTAGATGAACAGGTCGAGCCGGTCGCTGGGCCGCATTGAGCCGCGCAGCAGAATCTCGTCAGGGGTTTCGGTGTGAACCCGCACCACATCGCTGCCGTCGTAGAAATCGACCAGGCAATCGCGCAGACCGTCGACCGGCGCGGCGCGCGGCATCAAGCCAAGGTGGAGCGGCACTTCCACCACCATGCCGCGGTGTGCCGGAATCACCGCGGGGGCGAACAGCGGCGGATGCTTGAGGCCGACGCGATCCTGCATTTCGGGAACGTGCTTGTGGCCCAGCGCCATGGCATAGTCGCGGAAGGCAATGTCGGCATCGTCAGCGAACCGCGCGATCAGGGCCTTGCCGCCGCCCGAATAGCCCGAGACCGCGTGGCAGGTGTAGGGCCAGTCGCTGGGCAGCAAGCCCTTGCGGATCAGCGGCGCCAGCAGTGCAATAAAGCCGGTCGAGTAGCAACCGGGATTGCTCACCCGCTGCGCCGCGGCCACCTTGGCGCGTCCGATCACCTCGGGAAATCCGAACACCCAGCCCGGCGCCACGCGGTGTGCCGAGGAAGCATCGATGATCCGCACCTTGCTGCCCTCGGCCAGGGTGACAGCTTCGATCGCTGCCTCGTCGGGCAGGCACAGCACGGCGAAATCGGCGGCGCGGAAAGCATCGCGGCGGGCTTCGGCTGACTTGCGCTGCTCGTTATCCAGGATCAGCAGTTCGAACTCGGCGCGCGGGGCAAGGCGTTCGACAATCTCGAGCCCGGTGGTTCCGGCGGCGCCATCGATGAATACGGTGCGGGTCATGACAAATTCCGATCGTCCTGAGGAGGCGTTGAAGCCGCAGGCTGAAATGCCGTCTCGAAGGACCCGTAGCGCAATAGCGGTTCGAGACGGGCCTTCGCTTTACTCAGTCCCTCCTCACCACGAACGGGGAAGGGGACCGGCAGTATCAACTCAGCTTCGTCGCTCGTCCAGCACGTCCATCGGCAAGTACCCGACATACCCATCCTCGCCGACCTGCCCCCAGGCCCAGCCGCCGGCGATGTCGAGCACGTTGAACAGGGTGCCTTGGTCCAGTGTCTCGCGCACCTCGGCGTCGACCTTGCCGGCCGCCAGCAGGTTTACCCCGCCCGCCTTGACCACATGCGCCATCGGCACCGCATAATGCGGCACGAAGCAGCGCCCGGCCAGGCGGATATGCGCCAGATCGCCGCGCACCGGCCAATGCGCCGCATCGAGCTTCTCGGCCGGGCCGGAGAGGGCAAGCTGCCCGGTGGGAATGGGTGCGGCGGTCAAAAGGTCGGGCCCCGAGAACAGGAAGAGCGGGCGATTAGACGTCACGGGCGAAAACGGCAAGCGTTGGGGGGCGAGCGCCGAGTCTTGCCGGGTTGCAAACCGGTGCGCCGCACTGCGCAGGGCGATGCACCTGCGCGCAAGGGCAAGGTCGCGCGATCCCTTACGGCGAAGGGGAAACGACCATGACCAAGGCAAGACACCGGACACCGGCCGCAGGCGACCGTTCCGGTTCCTGTCATTTCCATCAGGCGAGACGCCGCAGCCTGCTGCGCGCTTACCCCGAACTGGGCAAGCTGCTGGGCCAGGAACCCTCGACGGCCGGATGGATCGCGCTGGTTGTATGCATCCAGTGCGGAATTGCCGCCTTGATCGCGGGGCAGCCTTGGTGGGTGATCTTGGCCCTCGCCTATACGGTCGGAGCAATTGCCGCGCTTGCCATGTGGACGTTGTTGCATGAGTGCACGCATGATCTTGTCTTCGCCAGTTCCTCAGGCAATCGTTGGCTCGGGCTGCTGGTTTCCCTGCCGCTGGTGCTGCCAGTAGCAGCCCCGTTCCGCCGTTTCCACCTCATGCATCATCGCCACATGGGCGATGCCGAGCTGGACGGCGATATCGCCAGCCGCTGGGAATGCCGCCTGGTCGGCAATCATGCGGTTCGCAAGGCTTTGTGGCTGGTGGCCGGCCCCCTGGTCCAAGCGCTCCGGCCGATGCGGATGCAGGGGATCCGGTTGTTCGACCGGCAGGCCGCCGGCAACCTCGCGGTCCAACTCGCTTTCGACGCGGCGATCGTCTGGCTGCTGGGCTGGGGCGCGCTCTGCTATCTGCTGCTGTCCAACCTGTTTGCCCTTGGCCTGCACCCGCTGGGCGCGCGCTGGATCCAGGAACATTACACCATGCGCCAGGGGCAGGAAACCTACTCGTATTATGGTCCGTTCAATCTGCTGGTGTTCAACGCCGGACTCCATGTCGAACATCACGACCTTCCGCGAGTTTCCTGGAACCGCTTGCCGGCACTGCGGCGGATCGCGCCAGAGCACTATCGCGATCTCTACGCCCACACGTCCTGGTCGGTCCTGTTGCTGCGCTTCATTCTCGATTCCTCGCTGTCGCTTGAAAGCCGGACCATCCGCAAGTCCGGGCAACGGCTGTGAAGAACAGCAGCATCATGCGCCGCACGGGTCACAGCCTGGCCGGTATCGCCGCGGCCTGGCGGCGGGATCGCAGCTTCCGGACCCATGTGGCTGGTTCGGCCGTTTTGTTTGCCGCGCTCGCCTGGCAAGGCATCGGCCTGGATTGGTGGGCAATTGTCGTGCTGGCGGTGGCGCTTGGCTGGGCGCTCGAAATCGTCAACGCAGCGATCGAAACCCTATGCGACAAACTCCACCCCGCTCGCGATGCAGCGATCGGTGCGGTCAAGGACCTGGCATCCGCGGGAGCGTTCGTTGTCAACCTTGCCATTGTCGCGATTGGCCTGATGGCCCTCGTGGCGGGGCCCTGAACCGGGTCACCCGTACCGCCCCTTCAGCATCCCCCACGCCGCCCTCAGCCCCAATGCATCCCCGCCCTTGGGTCGGCCGGGCTTGGCGGCGGGGCGCCAGGCGAAGGTGTCGAAGTGGGCCCAGTCGGTTCCCTCCGGCACGAAGCGGTCGAGGAACAGCCCGGCGACCGAGGCGCCGGCATAGCCGTTGGTGTGGCTGTTGTTGATGTCGGCGATGTCGCTTTTCAGGTACTCACGGTAGCCTTCGTGGAGCGGCAGGCGCCAGCACGGGTCGTCGGCTGCCAGCCCGGCGGCGATCAGTTCGGCGGCGGTCTCGTCGCGCCGCGTCATCAGCGCGGGCAGGTCCGGACCGAGCGCGACCCGGGCCGCGCCGGTCAGGGTGGCAAAATCGATCACCAGCTCGGGCGCCTCCTCGCCGGCGCGGGTCAGCGCGTCGCCCAGCACCAGCCGCCCTTCGGCATCGGTATTGCCGATTTCGACCGAGATCCCGGCGCGGCTGCGCAGCACGTCGCCGGGGCGGAAGGCATTGCCCGCAATCGCGTTCTCCACCGCCGGGATCAGCAGGTGCAGCCGCACTTTCAGGCGGTGCTGCATCACCAGCTGGGCCAGCGCGAGCGCATGCGCCGCGCCGCCCATGTCCTTCTTCATCAGCAGCATGCCCGAGGCCGGCTTGATGTCGAGCCCGCCGCTGTCAAAGCAAACCCCCTTGCCGACCAGCGCAATCTTTGGATGCTTGGGATCGCCCCAGTGCAGCTCGATCATGCGCGGCGCATGGTGGCGGCTGGCGGCGCGGCCGACCGCGTGGACCATCGGGAAGCCGCGTTCCAGGGCATCGCCATGGGTAACCTTGAACTCGGCGCCGTGGGCCTTGGCGATGGCCTGGGCTTCGTGCTCGAGTTGGGCCGGGCCCATGTCTTCGGCGGGGGTGTTGACCAGATCGCGGACCAGCGCCACCGCCGCCGCCTCGGCCAGCGCCGGGGCGATTCCCTTGACCGCCTTGGTAAGCAGGATTCGCGGGCCTTCGTCCGAAGGATCGGTGCGGTAGCGGTCAAAGCTGTATTGCCCGCTGACCCAGCCGAGCAGGGCCCTTCCTGCTTCGGCATTGGCGAGGCGGTAGGTACCGGCGGGCAGACTCTCTCCCAGCTTGGCCAGGCACCATGACGAAAGCGCCTCGGGATCGGCGACCCCGGCGGCGACCAGCCATGCCTCGCCATCAGGTACCACGGCCTGCTCAAATGCCCCGCCGCTGAACTTCTGCGCCGCGACTGCCGCGCGTTGCGGACCGGACAGCGCTTTGACAAAGTCGTCGAGCCCGCCCTTGGACACAAGGTGGATCGCGGTGGCGGGCTGGCCCTTGTCGGGCTGGATCAGGGCTAATCGGTCGATCATGGCGGGTGCCTCTTGCCGCACCGGCCCTGTCGAGGCGAGCGAAATTCGGCCTGGTCGAATTCAGAAGACCGTGGTCAGCCCGATTTCGACCCGGTGTCGGGTGAAGGCGTAGAGGTCGATGTTGCTCCACTGCCGGGTGAACGCATAGCTGACCCGCGGCGTAAATCGCGACAACACGATATGCCGATTGAGCAGCGAGACTTCCGCGGAGACGCTGCGGTCCGAGCGCGCTTTGCCGAACACCGGAAGCGCTTGATCGAACCGGGTAACGCCGAAGCCCGGCTCGATCCCGACCGTGAAACCGCCAGGCAGTTCGCGGAAATAGCTCGCGGAAGCCTCGAAGCTCCAGTTGGAATGCGCCGGTTCGCGGGCGGTCTGGCGGGTAACTCCGCCCTTGGCTGCTATTGCACTGGTGGTGCCGAGCGGTTGGAACAGGCCAAGTCTGGCCGAATAGAGTGCGCCGTCGCGCGTTTCATCGCGGGCGTGATCGAGCACCTGCGCCGCAAGCGCGCCCGTCACGGTAAGGTTGGGCGAGGGGTACCAGGCCACTTCAACCCGCCCGCCCGCAGCCCGCAGCAGCGGGTCGCCGCCGTACCAGCGAATGAATCCGGTCGCGAGCAGACTGGTATCGAGGCGCTTAGAAACCAGGCGCGGACCGGCGTGAACCGCCACCACCATGTCGTCAAACCCGGAGCCTGAATATTCGCGCCGCTGCGCTGCCAGCCCCAACCGCAATCGCGAACCGGGTCCGATCCGCGGAGCATACTCGACCATCCCCTCGGCGGACAGCCCAATGCCGCTGCGCTTGCGGGCCGCGTCCGAGAGTTCGAAGGGCAGTCCTCCAAGGGTAACTTCGCGCGACGAAGTGGCGGCGTTGAGGTTGGTATCGGGCGCCAGCGCCAACGACAGCGACCACGACCAGTCCTTGTCCTGGCGGATCGCAAACAGGTACTGGTCGATGTTGGCGAGTACCTCCGGGGGGTGGCGCCCGGTCCGCACCAGCCGGAACTGGCGGTCGGCGTTGAGATAGTCCTTGTCTAGGAAATAGGCCCGTGCGAGTTCGAGGCGGATTCGCGGCGCATCTGGGTGGTCGATCAACAAAGCCCGGAAGACGCGGATTGCGCGCGGGTAGTCCTTTTTTGCGACGGCGAGAATTCCGCTGAGGAAGCGTGCGTCGGGATCATGCGGGTTGGTCTGGAGCGCAGCAGTCAATAGCGCCTCGGCAGAGCCGGGATCACCGGCGCGGAGCAGCTGCTCGACCCTGGAGGTCAGCGGTACTGCCGGAGCGCCCGACACTGGCGGAGGCTCGGTCGCGGGCGGCGCGGCAAGCGCCGGGTGCGCTGCCCCGCAGACCGCAGCCAGCGCGAGGCTGCGGAGCAGGCACCCGGCCATGTCACCGCCCTCCGACCAGCACGCCTTGCGCGGCACCGTTGGCGTCGGAGACATTCCAGACCGCGCCGATCTCCTCGGCCCCGGGTCCATAGAACCGCCCGGCGAGGAACCCGGTCGCGCTTGACAGCAGCGAATAGCTGTTGCCCGGTGCGCTGGTTACCGCGGTGGTGCCGGTGAAGCCGTTGATCCCGGTAGCGAAGGTTCCCGTGAAGCTCAGCCCGTTCCAGGGTTGCGAAGCGCCGGGAGCGGTGCCTGCGGGGATCGGCAGATTACCCAGCGGGATCGCCATGATCGACGGTGCTCCGCCCGACAGGGTTCCTGCGGAGAAGTCGGCGGTGATCGTCGCATCCCCGATCAGTCCGGCGACGCGTATCTCGGGGCCGTCAGCGATCGTCACCGTTCCCGTCACGAAGCCGGTGAAAGTGCCGCTGCCGCTGGTCGGGATCGCCGCGTCGGCGGTTTCGATGCCGAGTACGACCGGCGAACCAGCCTGCGGGGCATTGGTCGCATTGCGGATTCCCCAGCTGCCATAGGTGGCCCAGGCGAACTCGCTTTCGCCTGCCGCTGAGTTCTGGTTAGTCGAGTCGAGCGCCAGTGTGACGGTCCGCCCGTCGGCCAGCGTAGCCTGGTAAAAGGTTTCACTGGGATCGAGCTGCAGCGCGACATTGGTGACGCCGAGCGCGGAGTTACCCAAGGTCAGGCGCAGCGAAGGATTGGCGTCGGGATCCGGATTGGCGGGAATATCGAGAAACACCGTTGCCCCGCCGGCATTCGTTGCGCTGTCGCTGGTGGTCGACTTGGGGTCTGATGCGAGTGAGACTGTTCGCGCCGCCTGAACCATGCGGAACGCAAGAGTCTCGTCGCTGGTCGAATTTTCGACCCTCTCGACATCGGCGACGGTCACCGGCGGCGGCGGGCTGTTGCCCAGCGTCGGCTGCGCGACCGCGCCGACTGCGGCGTTGGCGGGCGGGGGTTGCCGGCATGGCGGGCGCGTTCTTTGCGACCCGGCAGGGCTTCATCAATCCCAAGTCATTCGAGTTCATGGAAAGTGCCACGGTGCTTGCCATCGTCGTGCTCGGCGGTATGGGCTCGCTGACCGGCTGCGCCATCGCGGCCATGGTGATGATCGGCGGAACCGAGCTGTTGCGTGAGCTCGACTGGCTGAAGCTCATCTTCGGCCGAGACTTCGACCCGACACAATACCGCATGCTGCTTCTTGGCCTCGCGCTCGTTGTACTGATGATCTGGCGGCCGC
>JANOGS010000084.1:0-3630 GCA_031414115.1 Novosphingobium sp.
GGCATCTGGATGAAGATCGAGCGGTCCGAGCCGCCGTATTCGAGCAGCAGCACCTGATTCTGGCCGTCGGCGCTCAGCCGGTCGGCGAGCACGCAGCCCGCCGATCCCGCCCCAACGATGACGAAGTCGACCTCGTCAATAGGGCGCATCGATCGGCTCCATCGCGACATAGACGCTCTTGAGCTGGGTGAAGTATTCGATCGCCGCCTTGCCGTTCTCGCGGCCCAGACCCGATTGCTTGTTGCCGCCGAACGGCAGCTCGATCGGGGTGACGTTGTAGGTGTTGATCCAGCAGGTCCCCGCCTCGAGCGCGGCGACCACGCGGTGAGCGCGGGCCAGGTCGCGAGTGAAGACCCCGGCGGCAAGGCCGAACGGGGTGGCATTGGCGCGGGCGACCACTTCGTCCTCGGTGTCGAAGTCGAGCACCGCCATGACCGGCCCGAAGATTTCCTCGCGGACGATGGTCATGTCGTCGGTGCAACCGGTGAAGATCGCTGGCGTGACGAAGGCTCCTCTGGCGAAATCGCCGGTGGTTACCCGTTTGCCGCCGGTCAGCAGGTTTGCGCCCTGCTGCACGCCCTGCTCGATATAGCCCAGCACCTTTTGCATATGGGCCTCGGAAATCAGCGCGCCGACCTGGGTGGCAAGATCGAGCGGATCGCCGATGATCATCGCCTCGGTCCGGGCCTTGAGCCTGGCCAGAAACGCCTCACGCACCGCGCGCTGGACGAAGACCCGGGTGCCGTTGGTGCAAACCTCTCCGGCCGAATAGAAGTTGGCGAGCAGCGCACCTGAAACCGCCTCGTCCAGGTCGGCATCCGCGAACACCACCAAAGCCGACTTCCCGCCCAGTTCGAGCGTGACCAGTTTGAGCGTCGCGGCAGCGTCGGCCATGACTTTCTTGCCGGTGCCGACCTCGCCGGTCAGCGAGACCTTGGCGATGCCGGGGTGGCGGCTCAAGAGCCGTCCGGTTTCGGCCTTGCCCTGGACCACCTGGAACAGACCCTCGGGCAGCCCGGCCTCGTGGTAAATCTTCTCCAGCTCGATCGCGGTAAGGGGCGTGAGTTCGGCCGGCTTGAAGATCATCGCGTTGCCGCAGGCAAGGGCAGGGGCGCTTTTCCAGCAGGCGATCTGGAGCGGATAGTTCCACGCCCCGATCCCGGCGACCACGCCCAGCGGCTCGCGACGGGTGTACCCGAACGCGCCGGGACCAAGGTCGATGTGCTCGCCGGCAATGGTCCGGGCGAGACCAGCGAAGTATTCGATGCAGTCGGCGCCGGAGAGCACGTCGACCGCGATGGTTTCCTGGATCGGCTTGCCGGTGTCCTGGGTCTCAAGCCTAGCCAGCACCTCGTTGCGCGAGACCAGCAAGTGAGCGGCGCGGTTCAGGATCCGCCCGCGCTCGGCGCCCGGGGTGCGCGCCCACAGCTTCTGGGCTTCGGCGGCGCGTTCGACCGCGCGGTTGATTTCGCTGACTCCGTCGATGCGGATTGAAGCGAGTTGCTCGCCGGTTGCGGGATTGCGGGTGACGAAGCTGCGCGATGTGGAGCTGCGGACCGGCTCGGCGCCTTCGAGACGGTGTTCGGCCAGGCTGCGGTCGATGAATTCAAAGATCCAGTCCTCGTGAATCGGGTTGTTGCTGGTCCAGGCCCCGGCGAGGGCCGAGCGCAGCCAGAACCCGTCGATCAGCGCGGCGATGGTTTCGGCGACGCGGGTGACTTCGTGAGGCACTACCAGCTTGCGCAGATCGTGGCGCAGGTTGGAGAGGATGCGTTCCTGGTGGACCCGCTGCAACCGGGCGAGCTCGGGCCGGTACAGCGCCTGCCCCCAGAACGCGAGCCAGCCGCGGCAGGCCTCGGCGGTCTGCTCGGTCGGGCCAAGGTGGGCGCGGACGAATGCGCGCAGCCGCACCTCAGGATCGCTGGACGCGGCGAGGGCCTGCATCGGCAAAGTGGTGACGCGTTCGACCAGCAGGCGGAACGCGGCTTCGAGCAGGTGCTCCTTGTCGCCGAAATAGTGGACGATCAGCGCTGCAGAGACCTTTGCCCGGCGCGCGACTTCGGCGAGCGTAAAGCCGTCGATCCCGGTTTCGCCCAGCGTTTCCATCGCGGCGTGGATCAACTGGTCCCGCCTGTCCTCGGGCTCGCGCCGCCGTGCAACCTGCTTGACCATGTTTCACCTGCGTTGTTGAGGAGTCGTTCAATACAGGAAGGTTGGGCGCCTGGTGAAGCGCAAATTTGCCTGCAATATCTACATCAGCAACACTGATAAGTCTCATGCCGTTCGGTGATCGTGGCAATTCTAGAGGTTAAACATATATAATTCAGCGGTGTAGATCGTGATTGCGGCGAAGATTGCGGCCTGGCCACTGATCGCATCGGCCGATGGTTAGTTCCGGACAGTCCGCGGCGATGGGTTGCGCAGTCATTCAATATGCGGCATTCTTCGGCCAGATAAGAACGAATTTCCGGGAGTGGCGGGGCCCCGGCCGGATCGGCGGGAGCTCTGCAAGACAGAGGGAGAGCACCGTGAACCGCTCGTCACAGATTCAAACCACCGTCCGCCTGGCCCGCCGCGGCCTTTCGTGCAGCGCCATGGCGCTGTGCCTCGCCGCGACGCCTGCGCTCGCGCAGGAGGCCCCGTCGGCTAAGGAAGAGGTCGATAGCGCCGACATCCTAGTCACCGCCCAGAAGCGCGAGCAGCGGCTGCGCGATGTCGGCATTTCGGCGACGGTGCTTGGCGAAGAAGCGATCACCGACCTGGGCATCACCAACGCGACCGACATTACCAGGGCCGTGCCCAATCTCAAGTTCAATGCCTATTCAAGCACGCAGGTGGTGTTCAACGTCCGCGGTGTCTCGCAGAACGATTATGGTGACCAACAGGAGCCGCCGGTTGCGGTCTATCAAGACGATTCCTACGCCAGTTCGATCAACACCGCTAGCTTCCCGGTGTTCGACCTCGCCCGCGTCGAGGCGCTGCGTGGGCCGCAAGGGACCCTGTTTGGCCGCAATGCCACCGGCGGCGCGGTCCAGTTCATCTCAAACCAGCCCAGCGACGAATTCGAAGGCTATGTCGCCGCGACCTATGGCCGGTATAACCAGACGATTCTTGAAGGCGCGGTCTCCAGTCCGCTTGGTGACAGCGCCGGGCTGCGGGTTGCCGGAATCTACGAACGCGACGATGGCTACATCAAACACCTGGTTCCGGGCTTCAAGGACCTGGGCGCCAACAACCACTGGGCCATCCGCGGAATCCTGGCACTCGAACCCTCCGCCAATTTCAAGGCGCGGCTGACCCTGCGCTATGCCAAGGCGAGCAAGGAACGCCAGGCCGGGCTATATTCGAGCGAGCCGGCCTGCCCCAACGCCGAGTTCCAGGGCGAGTTCGAGCCAGTTACGCTGACTTGCCCCTATTGGGTCGGCTTCGGGGTGGGCGCGCCAGGGCCGGGCACCACCGCAACTGGCTATCGCAACGATACGATCACTCCGACGCGCGGTGGTACCCCCTGGGCCACCGAGGAAACATCGCCGTCCTATGTCGATCGCAAGCTGTTCGGTTCAACCCTGCGGCTCCAGGCGAATTTCGGCGACGTCGAAGTGATCTCGATTACCGACTACCAGACGCTCG
>JANOGS010000085.1:0-22617 GCA_031414115.1 Novosphingobium sp.
GGAGACGGAGGGATTCGAACCCTCGGTACCGGATTTACCAGTACGACGGTTTAGCAAACCGTTGGTTTCAGCCACTCACCCACGTCTCCGGCTCGCGGCGGCGAAGCGCGGCCTATAGCGTCGGGCTGCGCGGGCGGCAAGGGGGTCGCGGCGGGGAATTTCAGGTGGGGTTGCGCACGCTTGGCCGCAAAACCGACTCGGCTCATCGCCGGTTCATTGCTCGCGGGTCAGGCTTGGATTCTCTGGGCATCAGCCTTGCCGCCGACTTGCCTGAATGCCTGGGTCAGCGGCCAAAACAGGAACCGGGACCATGATCGTTCAATGGACTTCGAAGATGCGCGCTGCGGCAGTGTCGCTGCTCGGCGCGGTTGCGCTCGCCGGAGCGGCGATCGCCCCGGCCCAGGTTCAGAGCGTCGATCCGGACAAGGCGATCGACGGCGACCTTGCGGCGCCTCCAGCCAAGCAGGATCCGGCGCCGGGCCCGAGCATCGCAATTGATCCCAGTGTTCCCGCTGGGCAAGTGTCGCCGCCTGCCGCAGATCCGGCGACCGCGGCAGCGCAGGCCTCGAGCGATCCGCAAGGCGCGGCCCAGCGAGGCTCAACCTACAAGCAGGACGACCTGATCGGCGCTGCCGAAGGAGTGTTTGGCAAAGGCGCCAAGGGTCTGGCCGGGATCATCGAGGACTTGCTCAAGAAGCAGGGCGAACCCAACGGCTACATTGTTGGGCGCGAAGGCGGCGGCGCGATCGGGGTCGGGGTGCGCTATGGCTCGGGCACGCTGTTCCACAAGGTCGAAGGTCAGCGCCCGGTCTACTGGACCGGCCCGTCGATCGGCTTCGATGCGGGGGCCAATGCCGGCAATGCCTTCGTGCTGGTCTACAATCTCCACGACACGCAGGAACTCTACAAGCGGTTTCCAGCGGGCGAGGGGCAGGCCTATCTGGTCGGCGGCTTCACCGCCAGCTACATGCGCCGCGGCAACGTGGTGCTGATCCCGATCCGGGCCGGGGTGGGCCTGCGACTGGGAGTCAACGCCGGTTACATGAAGTTTTCCGAGAAGCAGCGCTGGCTGCCGTTCTGAGACTTCACTCCCACAGCCGCCACACTGATATGACCACGATCGCGACGTAGAACAGCGTTGCCAGCCACAACTTGGCCGCGTCTTTCCAGTCCGGACCCTTGGCCATTGCTCCCCGTTGTCTGTCCGCATGAGCGGCGGACTTTTCAATCGGCTGCCGTTGCTCACCCTGCGATGGCAAGTGCCAACGATCTATAGACAGCTTGTTTTCCGGAACAACACTCTGGATTTGCGGCGGCGTGGCGATTGCCGCTTGCCCCGGCGCGCGGGGCGGGGTTAAGGGCACGCCTGCCATGCTCAGCAATCTTCCCCAGCAGCCCGCCGACGCGCTCCTCGCGCTGATCAAGCTTCACGCCGCCGATCCCCGCGGTGACAAGATTGATCTTGGCGTCGGGGTCTACCGCACCGGCCAGGGCGCCACTCCGGTGTTCGGCGCGATCAAGGCGGCGGAGCGAAAGCTGGTCGAAACCCAGGAATCAAAAAGCTACCTCGGCCCCGAAGGCGACATGGGGTTTGTCCATGCCCTGATGCCGTTCATTTTCGGCCAGGACGATCCTGCCAAGGGCGGCCGGATCGGCGGAATGCAGGCCCCCGGCGGCACCGGCGCGGTGCGCCTCGCGATGGCGCTGGCGCGCAAGGCCGGGGTCGCGCGGGTGTGGATGGGCACGCCCAGCTGGCCCAACCATGCGCAGATCCTGGGTGACCTCGACATCGAGCTCAAGCCCTTCAACCACGCGTCCAAGGCCGGCACCGCTGACATGGATGCATTGCGTGCCGCGATCGCCAGCGCCGAACCCGCTGATGCGATCCTGCTTCACGGCTGCTGCCACAACCCTACCGGGATCGACTATTCGAACGAGCAGTGGGATGAGATCGCCGCGCTGATCGCGGCCAAGGGCCTGCTGCCGATCCTCGACCTCGCTTACCAGGGCCTTGGTCACGGGATGGATGAGGACGCCTATGGCACCCGCAAGGTGCTGGCCGCAGTTCCCGATGCGCTGATCGCCTATTCCTGCGACAAGAATTTCGGGATGTACCGCGACCGGGTCGGGGCGATCTATGTCATGGCCGAGGACGGCGAGGTGCTCAATCGGGTACTCTCCAACGGCCACGCGCTGGCCCGCGCGGCCTGGTCGATGCCGCCCGATCACGGCGGTGCGGCGGTGCGGCTGATCCTCGAGGACCCCGCGCTCACGGCGATGTGGCTCGACGAGCTTGACACCATGCGCACCCGCATCCGCCAGGTCCGGGCGAGGCTGGCTCAGGCGGGCTCGGCCGGAGCCATCGATCTGGTTCCGGTCGGTGGGCAGAACGGGCTGTTCTCGGTGCTGCCGTTGTCGGGCGAACAGATCCTCAAACTTCGCAGCGATCATGGCATCTACATGGCCGGATCGGGCCGGATCAACATCGCCGGGCTGACCATGGACAATATTGACAAGTTCATCGCCGACCTCGCCGCAGTGAGCCAGTAACATGGACCGCCAGCCGGTCCTCGAAGGGGAGCGGCTGCTGCTGCGGCCGTTGCGCGAAGACGACTGGGACGCGCTCTATGCGGTCGCCTGCGATCCGCTGATCTGGGAAGTCCACCCGGCATACGACCGCTGGCAGGAGGAGGTGTTCCGCGCCTATTTCGCCGACGCGCTGGCCCAGGGCGGAGCGCTGGCCGTGATCGACAAGCACAGTGGCGCAATTGTCGGCTCCTCGCGGATGCAGGGCCATGACCCGGCGGACGGCGGCTCGGTCGAGATCGGCTGGACCTTCCTCGCCCGCAGCCACTGGGGCGGGGAGTTCAACCGCGAGATGAAGCGGCTGATGCTGAGCCACGCGTTCAACTTTGTAGTTCTGGTCAGGTTTCGGGTCGGTGAGCACAACGTCCGCTCGCGCCGGGCGATGGAGAAAATCGGCGGGCGGCTGAGCGGGCAAACTGAAGTGGAGATGCGCGCCGACCAGCCCGCCGTCCACGTCATCTACGAAATCACCCGCGAAAGCTTTGCGAGCGGGCCGCTCATGAATAAATAGGGACTGTCCCTATTTATCTCGCAAACTCTGCATCCGCTGCAGATAGCGCGCCAGCACGTCGATCTCGAGGTTGACCGCATCGCCGCCGCGCAGTGCGCCCAGCGTGGTGACCTCGCCGGTGTGGGGGATGATGTTGAGCGCGAAATCGCATTCGCCGCCGGGCTGGTCGGTGACCGCGTTGACCGTGAGCGAGACGCCGTCAACTGTGATCGAGCCCTTGGCGGCCAGGTAAGGCGCCATGGCTGCGGGCGCGCGGATCAGCAGACGGATTGAGCCGCCCAGTTCCTTGTGAGCGACGATCTCGCCCACGGCATCGACATGGCCAGTGACGATGTGCCCGCCAAGCTCGTCGCCCAGGCGCAACGCCGGTTCGAGATTGAGCCGCTGGCCCTCGACCCACATGCCGGGCACCGTGCACGAAAGCGTCTCGTCCGAGATATCGACCGCGAACCACGCCGCGCCTGCTTGTCCGCCGCGCTCGACCACGGTCAGGCACACGCCCGAGCAGGCGATCGAAGCCCCGATCGCGATCCCGGCGGGATCCCAGGGGCAGGCGATGACGGCGCGGGTGTCGCCGTGGCGGGTGACCTGGTCGATAGTGCCGATGGCGGTGACGATTCCGGTAAACATCAGGCGCGTTCGTAGACGTCGAGCGTGTCGTTGCCAAGCTGGCGGTGATCGATGAGGGTCCAGTCGGAGGATTGCGCCAGTGCCGCCTCGGTCAGCTCGGGCAAGGCGGCCAGACCGGCGCCCAGGATCAGCGGCGCGCGGTACAGCATCAGGCAGTCAACTATTCCGGCGGAAAGGAAAGCGCCCGCGGTCTCGGCCCCGCCTTCCACCATCAGGGTCTGCGCGGGCAGCAGTGTGGCGATCGCCTCAGGCGAGGGCAGCGCGCGCCAGCCTGCGGGTGCTCTGCCCTGGGTCAGCAGCCAGCGTTGCGGGCTGCGGTTTGCGAGCCCGGGCAGGCGCACGTCGAGCCGGGGGGCGTCGGCCAGGTAGGTGCCGCGGCCAACAAGTATCGCGTCCATCTTCGCGCGCCAGGCGTGGACATGGGCGCGGGCGATTTCGCCGGTCAGCCAGCGCGGCTCTCCCGGTGCGCGGGCTAGGCGACCGTCCAGCGACAGCGCGAGCTTGAGCGTGACGTGCGGGCGACCCTGGCGGGTGCGGGTGAGGTAGCCGGACAGGCTGGCGGTGCAGACCGGGCTCGCGATCAGATCGACCGCGATCCCCGCTTCGCGGATCCGGGCGATCCCGGCACCTGCTGTGCGCGGATCGGGATCGCCGCAGCCGACCACCACCCGCTCCAGTTCGCTCGCCGCGACCAGATCGGCGCAGGCCGGTCCGCGCGGTGAGAGATGGGCGCAGGGCTCTAGCGTGACGTAGAGTGTTGCCCCCTTGGCTGCCGCTCCCGCCGCCGCCAGGGCCTCGGCCTCGGCATGTGGGCGCCCGCCCACACCGGTCCAGCCGCGGGCGATTACCACCCCGTCGGTGACGATCAGTGCGCCGACTGCGGGGTTGGGACGGCTGAGAGGCACTGCGCGCGCGGCCAAGCTTGCAGCGGCGGCCAGCCAGCGCTGATCGATTTCAACGGACAACCGGCGGTGTGCCCTTGACCTTCGCCGCCTCGGCAGCTTTCCGCTCGGCTTCGGCCTTGGCTTCGATCGCCTCGACGTCCATGCCCGAGACCCGGCCCAGCGCCTTCCACAGCGCTTTGGTCTCAGCCTCAGCCTTGGCTTCCAGCGCGGCGCGTTCATCCTTGCGGCGCTGGTTCTCTTCAATGAACTCCTGGGTCTCGGCCGCAGTGCGGTCCAAGGGCCAGGAGTTGATGTAGGTGATCTCGGGCAGCATGCGGGCTTTCCTCCAGCTCTCGCCGCTCATGATCGAGAACACCCCGATTGTGGCCATCGCCGAAGCGATGCCAATCCACAGGCGGTTTTTGCCGGCCTGTTCATAAACCGTCTTCAAATCGGCGATCGCGCCCCGCGGGGTCGCCTCGCGCCACATATCCCGCATGTCTGCCATGGGGACCAGATAGGGCTTCTTGGGCTCCGGGTCTACCCGAACGGTAGATAGAGGCTGCGGCCTTGGTGTTTGAGCCAGCGGTTGACCGCGCGGATGTCGCCCTCGAACAGTTCGCCAAGCAGCGCGTGGAACGCCGGGCTGTGGTCGAAATGAACGAGGTGGGCGACCTCGTGCGCGACCACCGAACGGCGGATCGGCTCAGGCGCCATGACCAGCCGCCAGTTGAGCCGGATCGTCCCGTCGCGCGCGCACGAGCCCCAGCGGCGGCGGGCGCGGCTAAGCATGAGGCGCGGGGCTGGGAGTTCAGCGAGACTGCAATAGTGGGCCAGGTCCTCTTCCATCAATGCCCGTGCCTCGGTCTCAAGCCAGCGGGTCAGCCGCACAGGCAGCGATTCGGCCGGGCCACCAGCGTGGATCTCGTCGAACACCAGCCGAACCTTGCGCGGGCGGGCGGGATCGTGGCGCAGCACGAGTTGCTCACCGAGGTAAGGGATCGTCGCGCCGTCGCTCAGCTCAATCTGCCCAGGCAAGGCATCGAGCTGCGCTGCCAGCCATGACTGGCGCGAGCGGGCGAAGTCGAGTGCTTCGGCGCTGGTCCCCCAGCGCGGCAGGGTGATCCGCACTTCGCTGCCATCGGGCGCCAACCGCATGGTCAGCCGCCGGGCGTTGGCGGCGCGGCGCAGTACCACCGGCAGCGAGCGGCCGGCCACCTCGATCTGCGGCACGTCGCGCGGGCTTTTGCGCAGCCAGTCAATCATCGCCCAGTTCCACCCCCGGCGGCAGGATCAGATGCTGTTCGATTGGCCCGGCAAGGTCTTCGCTGATCGCCGCCCCGCGCACCGAATGTCCCTCGCGGTGAACCGCTTCGGGATCGCCGCAAACCAGGTAGTGCCAGGCCGGCAAGGGCTCACCATCTGCACGAAGCCGGTAAGCGCAAGTTTCGGGCAGCCACTCGATGCTCGCCGCCAGCCGCGGGGTCAGCTTGAGGCAATCGGGCACCAGTTTCTTGCGGTTGGGATAGTCGCAGCAGCGCGCAGTCGGGATATCGAGCAAGCGGCAGGCGACATTGCTGTGATAGAAGGCGCCGGTATCTTCGTCCTCGGCCTTGTGCAGGCAGCACTTGCCGCAGCCGTCGCACAGCGCCTCCCATTCGGTGCGATTGAGCGCCTCGAGCGGGAGCTCCCAGAAGCGGCTACGCGAGCTGCTCATTTGACCATCAGGGCAAGGTCTGCGGCGACTGCCTCGGGGCCTTTGTCGATCGCCAGCGCGACCAGCGGCCGGCCATCGCGGTCCATCAGGTAGGCCTGCCGGCTGTGGTCCATCAGGTAGCCGCCGGTCACCTCCTTGCCTTTCGCGGCATAGGTCTTGAACGCCTTCACCGCGCCATCAACCTCAGCCTGCGATCCGGTCAGGCCGATCAGCCGGGGCGAGAAGGCGGCGGCAAATTCGCCAACCCGCGCCGGGGTATCGCGAGCCGGGTCGATGGTGATGAAGATCAGCTGGACCTCAGTGGCCTGGGCCGGGTGGTCCCTGGCAAAGCGGTTGAAGCCCTGCATCATCACCCCGACGTCCATCGGGCAGGCATCGGGACAGAAGGTGTAGCCGAAGTAGACGATCCGGTACTTGCCCTTGAACTGGTCCCAGCTGACGCGCTTGCCGTCTTTGTCGGTCAGAGTGAACGGGCCGCCGATCGCCGCGCCGTCCAGCGCGGTTCCGGCGATCTGGCTTTCGGCTGCAGGGGCGGCGGCTCCGCAGGCCGCCAGGGCAAGGGCAGCCAGCGGGAAAAAAGCGAACAAAGGCTTGGTCATGGCGCGGGCGTTCATGCTCTGCTAAACCGCGCCGCGCAAGGAGCGTTTCGGGCGGAGCGAATCCGCCCGGCAACAGAGGGAGCCAGTTTCGTGCCGCAGTTTCGTTTGCCCAGTTTCGCGCTGGCCGCCTTGCTCGGCCTTGGGCTGGCCGCGCCCACGCCGGTCGTCGCACAGTTTTCCGACAGCTACAAATTCCTCGAAGCGGTCAAGAAGAAGGAAGGCGACGAGGTTACCGAGATGCTCGCCGAAGGCAGCCCGAGCCTGATCAACACCAAGGACCTGACCAGCGGCGAAACCGCGTTGCACCTGGTGACCAAGCGCCGCGACCTGACCTGGATGCAGTTCCTGATCGGCAAGGGCGCCAACGTCAATCTTCGCGATACCAAAGGCGCGACCCCGCTGGTGGCCGCCAGCAACCTCAACTTCATCGAAGGCGCGGCGTTGCTGGTCGAGTTCGGGGCGCGCGTGGATGAAAGCAACAGCGCTGGCGAAACCCCGCTGATCACTGCGGTCCACAACCGCAACATCGAATTGATGCGGATCCTGCTCAAGTCCGGAGCCAATCCCGATCGAGCCGACAATTCGGGCCGCTCGGCGCGTGACTATGCCCGCCTCGCTCCCAATTCCGCGACCTTGCTGGGCGAGATCGACGCCAACGCCAAGCCCAAGGCCAAACCCGGCCAGCCCCAGTCCTACGGCCCGAAGATCTGAGCCATGGCCGAAGCCGCCAGTCTGGATGAGCTGCGCCGCGCACTCGCGCCCGCGATCGCCGCAGCCGCAGCTTTCGACGGCTGGAGCGAAGCGGCGGTGCGTGAGGCGGCTTTGGCGCAAGGCGTTGACCCTGATGCCGCCGCCTATGCCTTTTCCGGCGGTCCGATGGCAATGATTGCAGCCTGGATTGGCGGCATCGATGTGGCAATGGCCACGGCGCTGCCGGCCGAACGGCTCGCGACAATGAAGATCCGCGAGCGGATCCGCGCGCTGGTGCTGTTCCGGCTTGAGGCGGCAACGCCGCACAGGGAAGCGCTGCGCCGGGCGTTGGCGATCATGGCCATGCCGCAGAATGCGCCGCGCGCGCTGGCGCTGGGCTGGAACAGTGCCGACACGATGTGGCGGCTCGCCGGTGATACCGCGACTGATTACAATCACTACACCAAGCGGATGACGCTGGGTGCGCTCTATGCCGCGACGCTGGCGGTATTCGTCGATGACGAGAGCGACGACTTCGCCGAAACCCGCGCCTTCCTGGAGCGGCGGATCGAAGGGGTGATGAAGTTCGAAGCGGCCAAGGCGCGGTGGATGAAACCTCGCGAAATTCCGTTCAGCCCGGCGCGGTTCCTGGGGCGGCTGCGCTACCCGGCGGGGTAGTCCCTTCTAGCTCCTCCCCATTTGCACTGCGTGAAGATGGAGAGGATCAGCGGGCCAAGCACATTCTCAACCCCAACTTTGACCTCGATCAATTTATTGCGAATGACTTGCAATAAGGCCATGCCTATGGCAGCGCCGCAGGGCATGACACTCGATCTCCTCCCCGTCGGCCAGCCCGCCCGCATCGCCGCAGTGGACTGGGCTTTGCTGGTCGAGGAGGAGGGGCAGCGGTTGCGCGCATTGGGGGTCGATGTCGGAGCGAAAGTCAGTGTCGCGCACCGCGGCGTGCTGGGCGGGCGCGATCCGATCGCGCTGACCATCGGGCGGATGACCGTGGCGCTCCGCCGTGCCCACGCCCAGGCGATGTCGGTGGAGCTGCTTTAGGATGAGCCGTCACCGCACAGCTGCCCTGGTCGGCAATCCCAATTCGGGCAAAAGCGCACTGTTCAACGCGCTGACCGGGGCGCGCCAGAAGATCGCCAACTATCCTGGCGTTACAGTCGAGCGCAAGGCCGGGCGGTTGGTGCTGCCCTCGGGCGAGCCGGTCGAGCTGACCGACCTGCCAGGGAGCTACGGCCTTGCCGCGACCAGCCCCGACGAGGAAGTGACCCGCAAGGTGATCCTGGGCGAACTGCCCGGTGAACCCGCCCCGCAAGTGCTGGTCGTAGTGCTCGATGCCTCGAACCTCGAACAGCATCTGGTCTTCGCCCAGGAAGTGATCGCTCTGGGCAAGCCGACAGTGATCGCGCTCAACATGCTCGATCTGGCCGAGCGTGACGGGCTGGTGCTCGATCCTTCCGCGCTCGAAGAGGCGCTGGGCGTGCCGGTGATCCCGACAGTGGCGGTGCGCCGCAAGGGTTTGAGCGAACTCGCCAAGGCGATCGCCGCAGCCGAGGAGCGCGCGCCCGAGCACCATCGCCCGCACACCACACTGACCGAGCGGCGGGTCACCGCCCACGCCATCGCCGAGGGCGCGATTCTTTCTGAAACCGCGCGGCATCGGCTTCACGCCAGGCTTGACCAGGTGCTGCTCCATCCCTGGATCGGGCCGGTGATCCTGGCTGCGCTGTTGTTCTTCGTATTCCAGGCGGTGTTCAGTTGGGCGACGCCGTTCGCCGATGCGCTGGAAGGCGGGGTCGGCTGGCTCAGCGCGGCAGCCAAGGCTTGGCTCCCCGCTGGTCTGCCGCGCGATCTCTTGACCGAGGGGATCATTTCCGGGGTTGGCTCGGTGGTGGTGTTCCTGCCGCAGATCGTGATCCTGTTCGCCTTCATCCTGGCCATGGAAGCCTCCGGCTACATGGCCCGCGCGGCGTTTCTGATGGACCGGATGATGGCCGCAGTCGGGCTTTCGGGGCGCAGCTTCATCCCGCTGCTGTCCAGCTTCGCCTGCGCGATCCCCGGGATTATGGCGACCCGTTCGATCTCCGATCACAAGGACCGCCTGACCACGATCCTGATTGCCCCGCTGATGACCTGTTCGGCGCGGCTGCCGGTCTACGGGGTGATTATCGCAGCAGTGATCCCGCCGGTGAAGGTCTTCGGACCGGTCGGACTGCAAGGGCTGGTGCTGTTCGCGCTCTATCTGTTCGGGATTGTCGGGGCGATGCTGGTGGCGCTGGTGCTGCGCCGTTCGGTCACCCAGGGCGCGGCCAGCGGCTTCATCATGGAGCTGCCCAAATACCAGTTGCCGCGGCTTGGCGATCTGCTGATCGGGCTGTGGCAGCGGGCGTGGATCTTCCTGCGCCGCGCCGGCACGATCATCTTCATGGTCACCGTGGTGCTGTGGCTGCTGCTCAACTTTCCGCGGGCCGCGCCGGGTGAGAGCCAGGTCGATGCCTCGATCGCCGGCACGATCGCCAATGGCCTGGCCGTGGTGGTCGAACCGATCGGGTTCAACCGCGACATGGCCCTCGCCCTGATCCCGGCGATGGCCGCGCGCGAAGTGGCGGTGAGCTCGCTGGCGACCACCTACGCGGTTGACGCTGCCAACGAGGAGCAGGCCGCCCAGAAGCTCAGCGACACCCTGCGGCAGCGCTGGTCGCTGCCCACCGCGCTGGCCTTCCTGGCCTGGTTCGTCTTCGCGCCGCAGTGCATGTCGACCATCGCGGTCACGCGGCGCGAAACAAATGGGTGGAAATGGCCCTTGTTCATGTTGGCCTACCTGTTCGGATTGGCCTACCTCTTCGCGGGAATCACCTATTGGAGCGCGATCGCGCTCGGGCTTTAGCGAAACGAGGGTTACATGGCAGGAAGCGTCAACAAGGTCATCCTGATCGGCAATCTGGGCGCCGACCCCGAGGTCAAGTCGTTCCAGAACGGCGGCAAGGTCTGCAACATCAGGATCGCCACCAGCGAGAGCTGGAAGGACAAGAACACCGGCGAGAAGCAGGAACGCACCGAATGGCATTCGGTCGCGATCTTCTCAGAAGGACTGGCCGGTGTGGCCGAGCGATTCCTGCGCAAAGGCAGCAAGGTCTATATCGAAGGACAACTACGGACCCGCAAGTGGCAGGACGCTTCGGGCAACGATCGCTACTCGACCGAGGTGGTACTGCAAGGTCCTGGATCGGTGCTCACCATGCTCGATGGCGCGCCCGGCGGCGGCCAGGGCGGCGGGCAGCGTTCGGGCGGCGGTGACTGGGGCGGCGGCCAGCAGCGCTCGTCCGGAGGCGGTGATATGGGCGGCGGGGCGCCCAGCGGCGGGGCGCAGCGCGGCGGTTTCGCCGACGATCTCGACGACGACATTCCATTCTGATCGCCTTGCAGCGTCCTGCTCGCTGGGCCGTTAACAGCACTTAGCATTTCGTTCCCAGCTGTATCAGTCGGGGACGATTGCCGGATTTTGTCAGTGTGCCGAAAAAAACGCTTCGTGCGAATCAGCTTCCGATATACGGATATATATCGAAAGTTAGGTTACTCGACGGAGAGCGACATGGCGTGCGTCTTACCTGCGAAAGCAATCGACGAAATCGAGCAATTGGCCAGTGAGGCCGGTCGCCCGAAAGTCGAGTGGATCAACCTGGTCACCGGCAAGCCGCTGCGGCGCCAATCGGTCGAAATGATCCGGCGCACCAGTTCGCGCCTCGACATGGTCAATGATTCGGTGCGCTACCTGCACATGTGCGCTGGCTTGCTGCTCAACTTCGAATCCGAAGGCCACGAAGAACAATTCGTTTCGCAGCTGCAAACCCGCCCGGTTACCTGGTTGCAGGCTGCCTGAGTTTTACAGCCCCCGTGGCCGGGATCACGAACTGAGTTTGCGGTCCCGGCCCAACCCCATCACCATTGCTGCCAGTTCGGTCCGGCTGCCAATCCCCAGCTTGCGATAGATATTGTGCAGGTAGATCTTGATCGTGCCTTCGGTCACGCTGATCGCCTCGGCGATCTCCCGGTTACGGCGTCCGCGCGCGACTTCGTGCGCCACTTCGCGCTCGCGCGGCGAGAGCAGATCGAGCGCCGAGGTCTTGGCCTCAGCCTTGGCAAGCAGCAGCGCCCGGTCGAGCAGATCCTTGTCGATGAAGCAGATCCCCTGCTTGATCGTCTGAATCGCCTCGAGCAGCCTGAGCTCGGCCCCAGCTTTCGAGACGATCGCGTTGACCCCGGCATCGAGGATCGCGACCAGCGCTTCGTCTTCTACCTCGGCGGCCAGGACGATAACCGGACGGTTGTCGCCCGCGGCGCGCAATGCCTGCAGCGCCGCCACCCCGCCGCAGCCGGGCATCTTGAGGTCGAGGATCAGAATGTCGGGATCAAGCGTCTTTACCGCTTCCAGCGCCGCTTCACCGCTGTCGACCGAGCCAACCACGTCGATCTTGCCCGCGCGCAGCGCCGCTTCGACCCCCGAACGGAAGAATTTGTGATCGTCGGCCAACAATACCCTGGTCATTGTCTTACTCCTGCCGGGAAGTGCAGATCGAGCCGGACCCCGGTATCGCTTGAACTGACCTCGATCGAACCACCCAGACCCGCCACCCGTTCGCTAATCGATACTGGCAAGGCGCCATTCTGCAAAGCGGCAAAGCCGGCGCCGTTGTCCGTGACGGCCAGGTTCAGGCCCTGACCATCGCGCCCCAGGGTAAGGTCGACCCTGCTCGCCTGTCCGTGCCGGACCGCGTTGGCCACTGCTTCACGGACAATCTGCTGTACTTCGAACGACAGCCGGTAAGGTACCGGCAACGGGTCAGCCAGACCATTGATGCCGGTCTCGATCCGCCAATGCAGGCCAAGCGTCTCAAGCAGCGCACCAAGATCGTCGGTCAGGCTGCGCTGGCCAGGGACCTGATCGGAGCGGCGCAGCTGGCCAATCAGTTCGCGGATGTGCAGGTTTTCCGACTCGAACGCGGTTTCGACCTGGGCGATTTCGTCGCTTAGCTCCTTGTCCTTGGCAGTCCGCGAACGGAGCGCGCGCAGCCAAAAGCGGGCGCCGGCGAACGATTGGGCAACGCTGTCATGCAGGTCGCGCGCCACGGTCTGGCGAAGCCGGGCCAGCGCCGCTTCGCGGGCGGAAAGCTCGAACGCATCCCGGTCAAGCGCATGGGAGACTTCGCTGCCGAGCGCCTGGGCCAATCGCAGGTGGTCCCAGCTCATCAGCGGAAGTCCGCTCAATACCAGCCGGCCGCGCCCAGTGACGCCGTCGAGAGGAACGCTTATCCCGCTGGCAAAGCGCAGCTGCTGCAGCAGGCCGGTTTCAAGGTTGGCCTTGCGATGGGCTGCGAACTCCTCGTCCTCGGTGATGTTGATCGCGCGTTTGCGGGGCAGGTCGAACAGCACCGGAAAGGCCTCAAGGCTGCCCGCTGCGATCGGACGGTCAGTGATTTCGCCAGCGGTCATGTTGCCTTGCGAATCGAGCTGCATCACCGTTGCCCCGTCGGCTTCTTTGTCAGTCCAGACGATCGCGCCGCTTTCGGCCGAACTGGCGGTTAGCGCAGCGCGCAGCACCTCACTCAAGTACGGCTGCCCGACTGCCGAGCGCTGCGGTGCGAATTTGCCCAATTTGGGATCGGTAAGCCGCAACCCGGCCCAGACGATGAACAGGCTGACCAGCGCCAGCAACAGCAAGCGTCGCATGTCTTCGCCGACATTGGCCGAAGCCAGATCGAAGGACGCCATGCCGAAACCGCCCACGCGCAGGTAGCTTAACCCGACCCCAGCAAGATTGAGGCCGACCGCGAAAACCACCGTAGTCCGCCAGTTCCAGCGCACTGATGAGCATAGCAGGATAAATGCCGCAATCGCCACGGCAGTGACCGAAAAGCTGGCCCACTGCGGGTGCAGTGACCACGGGAGCAGCAGAAAGATCACGATATCGATCGCGAACACCGCCGGGAACAGGATAAAATCGGCCCACCAACTGCGCCAGACCACAGTCATCACTAGCAGCGAGATACCAAGATAGGTCAATGCGACGAGATCGTCCCATTCGGGGCGGAAACCGGCATTGCCGGGATCGGTGGCGGCGCAGAAAAACAGGAACTCGGCCAGCAGCAATCGCCCCGAGGCGATCAGCCGCGTCGAGTTAAAGGCGTTCAAGCGTTCGACCATGTGCCCCTGCCCATATCCGCGAGAATTGCAGATTTGCCGGGGAATGGCCATAGAATGGTTTGTGCCGAAACGGGCTGTACCCTTCCGGGACTGGATCAGCCGGGCGGGGTTTTGGGCGGCTTCAATCCGGCAAGCCCCGCAAACGGCCCCGCAGCACCCTGATCGAGCAGTCCCGCCCGGCGCCGCGCCTGGTCCGCGCCGGGGCCGGTGGCATAGGGATCGATTGTCAGTGCCAGGCCCTGCGCCAAGGCCTCGCCCAGATCGAGCCTGCTGCCGTGCAGTTCGATCTCATCGCAATCAAGGGCGCTGAGTTCGATTTCTTCCTCGCTGGGAATGGCCTCCGGCGCTGGCACGAAGCGCAGCGCTACCGGTTCGTCGATCCGCACCGCCAGGTCTTCGCCCGAGACCGCGCAGCTCTGGACGATGTCGGCATTGAGCCGCCCTTCGGCGCGTACCACTGGACCATCGGCGGTCAGCGTGATGGTTGCAGCAAGCCGTTTGACCGCGACCAGGCCAAAGCGCGCAGCAAGCGCGGCGCACTCCGCCGGGACAGCGTTGATGTCTGTTGCCCCAACGGGTAGCTGACGCACATCATAGAGCCGCTCAAACTCGTTCATGGCCCGATCTCTCCGGCCAGCAGCGCCGCATCTGGCAGCGCCTGCAGCCGAACTGCAAGCGCGCGCAGCGCCGCCGCGACAGGCGCAGCATCGGCGCCTTCGAGCAGCGTGACATTGCGCTCGACCGAGCCTTCCAGCACTGCCGGGTCATCCGCTGTCAGGCCGGCGCGGCAGGCCTCGATCCGTCCGGCCAGCACGCTCATCAGGCTGGCGATGCGCTTGCCCACCACCGGATCGCCCATTCCGTCCTGGCGCATTTGCCCATCCAGATCGGCGATGAAATGCTCGGTCAGGCGCGAGGAGGGCTGGCGCAGCGCCGGGTTGCCCTCCATCCGCAGCAACACCAATGCCAGCACCATGCTCAGCGCGTCGAACCGGCCGGCGATGCTGTCGGCAATGCCGCGCTTGGCATACCAGGCTGGGTCGCGCGCGGTCGCTACCACGCTGCGCCACAACGCCCGCAGCGCTGGTTCCTCGCGCTCGGCTCCAAACAGGCGGGCAAAGCGGCCCATGGGGGACAATCCTTTCATTCATCGGGCATTAAAGCCCTGGGCGGCAAGCGCCCATTGCACCGCGTGCGAAGGCCGCCTAAGGCTTGGCCGCGATAGATCAGCTGGCACTGGCGGGCAATGCCCGGTGCCGCAAGGAGCACGGCAAAGATGAGATTGAGGTCGGGAATGGCAGGCGCTGGCAAGGTCAAGAGTGCCGCATTCGCGCTGGTGCTGGCGGCGGGGCTGTCAGGCTGCGCTTCGATCAAGGATCACCGCGGTTACCTGGTCGATGGGCCACTGCTCGATTCAATTCTTCCGGGGGTAGACAACCAGGCTTCGGTCGAACGCACGCTTGGCCGGCCGACCTTCATTTCCGAATATGGCCGCAAGGACTGGTACTACGTTTCTACCAACACCCGCCAGGCCGCATTCGGACGGCCGCGCGCCAATGACCAGCTGCTGATCAAGGTCATATTTGACGACAAGGGCAATGTTGCCGCGATTGAGCGGACCGGGATGGAAAGGGTCGTACGGCTCGATCCCGATAGCGACGCGACCCCCACACTCGGCCGTGAGCGGACCTTCCTGGAAGACTTGTTCGGCAATATCGGCACGGTTGGTGCAGCAGGCGCCGGTGCGCCGGGCGGGCAGTAGCTTGAACAGCGCGGGATCGCCCATATATCCCGCTTCATGAACATGACTTCAGAACGCCACGGCCTAATCCAGTGGCACGGCACCACCATCATTGGCGTCAAGAAGGGCGGCACCACCGTGATCGCCGGCGATGGTCAGGTCTCGATGGGCAACACCGTGATGAAGCCCAATGCCAAAAAAGTCCGGAGGCTGGGTGATGGATCGGTGATCGCGGGGTTCGCCGGGGCGACCGCCGATGCCTTCACCCTGTTCGAACGGCTCGAAAAGAAGCTCGAGCAATACCGCGGCCAGCTGATGCGCGCCTCGGTCGAGCTCGCCAAGGACTGGCGTACGGACAAGTACCTGCGCAACCTCGAAGCGCTGATGATCGTCGCCGACAAGGACGTGCTGCTGATCCTCACCGGCAACGGCGATGTGCTCGAGCCGGAGGAAGGCATCGCCGCGATCGGCTCGGGGGGCAACTACGCGCTCTCGGCGGCCAAGGCGCTGACCGACTACGAGGACGATCCCGAAAAGATCGCGCGCCGGGCAATGGCGGTGGCGGCCGAAGTCTGCGTCTTCACCAACGACCGCGTGACGGTTGAGACGATCTGATCACCATGAACGAAAACCTGACCCCCAAGGCGATTGTCGCCGCGCTCGACGAGCACATCATCGGCCAGCAGGACGCCAAGCGCGCGGTCGCGGTGGCGCTGCGGAATCGCTGGCGCAGGCAAAGGCTTGCCCCCGAGCTGCGCGACGAGGTGACGCCCAAGAACATCCTGATGATCGGGCCGACGGGCTGCGGCAAGACCGAGATCAGCCGGCGGCTGGCCAAGCTGGCCGACGCGCCGTTCGTCAAGGTTGAGGCGACCAAGTTCACCGAGGTCGGCTATGTCGGCCGCGATGTTGAGCAGATCGCCCGCGACCTTGCCGAGGAAGCGATCCGGCTGGAAAAGGACCGCCGCCGCGCGGCAGTGCGCGAAGCGGCCGAGAAGGCGGCAATGGACCGGCTGTTGAAAGCGCTGGTCGGTGATGGCGCTTCCGAGGCTACCCGCGAGGCCTTCCGCCAGCGGATCGTCGAGAAGGCGATGGACGCCACCGAGGTCGAGATCGAGGTTGAGGACGCCCCCAACATGCCGTTCGAGCTGCCCGGAATGGGCGGCAATGTCGGGATGATTAATTTGTCCGAGATGATGGGCAAGGCGCTCGGGAAGCAGAACCTCAAACGCCGCAAATTGAAAGTGCCCGAGGCCTGGACCAAGCTGGTCGATGAGGAATCGGAAAAGCGGATGGACCAGGACGATGTCGCCCGCGTTGCCCTCGCCAGCGCCGAGACCAACGGCATCGTCTTTATCGACGAGATCGACAAGATCGCGGTCAGCGACGTGCGCGGCGGTTCGGTCAGCCGCGAAGGCGTGCAACGCGATCTGCTGCCGTTGATCGAGGGCACCACGGTCGCGACCAAATACGGGCCGATGAAAACCGACCACGTGCTGTTCATCGCCAGCGGCGCGTTCCACCTCTCCAAGCCCAGCGACATGCTGCCCGAACTGCAGGGCCGCCTGCCAATTCGAGTCGAATTGAAGGCGCTCACCGAGGAGGATTTCGTCCGCATCCTCAGCGAAACCCGCGCCAACCTGGTCGAACAGTACACCGCGCTGCTTGGGACCGAAAAGGTGACGCTGAATTTCACCCCAGAGGCGGTGCGGGAAATTGCCAGGATCGCCTGTCAAGTCAACGAAGCGATCGAGAACATCGGCGCGCGGCGGCTGCAGACGGTGATGGAGCGGCTGCTCGAGGAACTGAGCTTCGAGGCCGAGGACCGCGAAGGCGAAAGCGTGACGATCGACGCGGCCTATGTCCAGGACAAGCTGGCGGGGCTGGCCAAGGATACCGATCTTTCCAAGTACATCTTGTAGGGGAGCATATGTTCCGTTAATGTTCCGGAACTGAGTAGAACTGGAGAACGGTGATGGAACTGACCGGCGGATGCCATTGCGGCGCGGTGCGCTATCGGGTTAGCGGTGAGCCGCAGCACGTTGCGCTGTGTCACTGCGGCGATTGCCGCAAGAGCGCGGGCGCGCCGATGGTCGGCTGGGCGGCCTTTGCCGAGGGCGAGCTGAGCATCGATCAGGGTGAAGTGACCACGTTCAATTCCTCAGGCACGGCGATGCGCAGCTTCTGTCCCCGCTGCGGTACCGGGCTGTTCTATCGCAATGCAGAGTTCTTGCCCGGCATCGTCGATATCCAGTCGGTCACGTTCGACGATCCGGAGGCCTTGGCGCCGGGAATCCATATTCAGGTGGCCGAACGGCTGAACTGGATGGAATCGGCGCACCAGTTACCGGCCTTCGATCGCTATCCTGGTTAGGAGCCGCCGCCCTTGCCCGCGCCGCCCGATGACAAACCCGTCTACCGCCTGCTCACCGGCAAGGACGACCGCGCCTTTTGCGAGCGCGTCTCCGCGGCGCTCGAACAGGGCTGGCGGCTCTATGGCTCGCCCAGCATCGCCTGGGACCACGAGGCCGGCTGCATGAAAGCCGCGCAGGCAGTGCTCTGGCACGAGGCGGACGTGGTGAAATGAGCATCGGCTCAAGCGCGACTGTGCGCCGTATTGGCGGCGGTGAACACGCCGCGATGCGCGCGCTCAACCGGATGTTCGCCGAGGCCTTCGAAGACCTGGAGAGCTACGACCGCGCACCTCCGTCCGACCCCTATCTGAAGCGGGTTCTGGCGCGCGAAACCACTTTCGTGCTGGTCGCTGAAGCTGGCGGCGAGGTTATTGGCGGACTGGTGGCTTACCAGCTGGAAAAGCTCGAGCAGGAACGCAGCGAACTCTACATCTACGATCTGGCGGTGGCTGAGCCGTGGCGGCGACAGGGGATTGCCACTACCTTGATCGATCAGATCCGCCGGTTGGCAACCGAGTGCGGCGCCTGCGTGGTCTTCGTCCAGGCAGACTACGTCGATCCCCCGGCGATCGCCCTTTACGAGAAACTGGGGCGGCGCGAGGAAGTGCTGCACTTCGATATCGATCCGCTCTGAGGCGGCGACAAAAAAGTGGCGGACCCCGTCGCCGGAGCCCGCCAAGGTTGGGCTGCTGCGGAGCTTGTCAGTATGGTTACGCGATCTGGGCGATCGATTGCGCCTGGTCGCTGGCCGGCGCGGTCACCCGCTTGAAAGTCCGCTCATAATCCGGGTGCTCGGTGCCCATCAGCTTGTCCCACCAGGTGAAGTAGAACCCGTAGTTGTGGTTGTAGCTGGTGCCGTGGTGCATGTCGTGATGGGTGGTGGTGGTGATCCAGCGCAGCAAGGGATGGCTCGCCCAGCCACGCGGATGCAGTTCCAGTCCGGCGTGGCCCATGGCGTTGCGCAGGATCATGACCCCCAGGAAAGTGAACATCACCGGCTCGGGCGTGGGCACACAGGCCAGGTACAACGGCACAAACACCGCCATCAACGCCGCTTCGGGCACCGCAAAGGCATAAGCGGTCCAGGCGGTCGGGGTGATGGTGCGGTGATGGAACCGGTGGAAGTGCTTGTAGAGCAGTTTTGTGTGCATTGCCCGGTGGGTCCAGTAGAAATAAGCATCGTGGGCAAGGATCACCGCGGCGAGATAGCCGACAAAGCCAAGCGGACCGACTTCGCCTTCAAAGCTGTGCAGCCAGCCGTTGCGGAAGGCCCAGATCACCGGCATCGAGATCGCGACGTAGACGATCACGGTGCGGATCGAGGAGGTGAATTCGCGGATGAAATCGGCGCGGGTCGCCTCGCGCTTCTGGATCTTGCGGCTGGCCCAGCTGGTCTGGCGCAGCAACCAGACCAGACTGGCGACCAGCGAAGCGGCGATGACATAGCGGCCGAAGTCGAACAGGAAGACATGGCCCGCCATGGTGGCGGCGATGTCCAGAAGATTGGTGGGTTCGATCATGGGAAAGGTCCTTTTGGCGTGGCAATGGCTGCTTCCTGCCATTCCCAAGCCGCCCAGGCTCCGCCCTGTTCGAAACCGGCTAGCCGATTCCGGAATCGGCCAGTGTCAGGCCGCGGTATTCACTTGGCGTCATCCCCTCGGCCTCGCGGAAGGCGCGGTTGAAGGGGCCAAGCGAGCCGAACCCGGCGTCGAGCGCAATGGTCAGAATCGGCACCTCGCGTTGGGCCGGGTCGGCCAGCGCTTCCCGGACTTCCTCGAGCCGGTAGCCGTTGAGGAACTGCGCGAAGTTGCGGTGGCCAAGCGAGCGGTTGATCAGCCGGCGCAGGCGGTATTCCTGCTCGCCCAGCCGGGCAGCGAGCGCGGCGATGGTCAGGCTCTCGTCGCGGTAGGGGCGTTCTGCGGACATCAATTCCCTTAGCCGCGCGGCGAGCGGATCGGCAGGATCGAGCGCCGCGGCCGGCTTGCTCCCGGCGCGCGCGGGCGGCCCCAGCAAATCGACCTGGCGCACTCCGAACATTGCCGCGCAGAAGCTGAAGGTCAGCAGTGCGATGCCGATTTCCACGAACGAGCGCCAGTGATCGCCCAGCAGATCCCAGTGCACCAAAACCTCGATCGCATTGGTCAGCACGACAAAGGCCCCGGCCCCGACAACCAGGCTGAGCCGCATCCGCCGCCGTCCCTCGACCAGATCGCCCGCGCGCCCGCGCCAGGCGACCCAGAGCCCGGCCAGCGCGAAGCCGAACATACTGACCCGCAGCAGCACGGTGGTCGCCTCGAACAGAGGGCCGCGATCCTGATAGGTGATGAGCAGAAGGCAGACCAGCGCCATCGACCACGGGATACTTGCCCAAGACAGCCGGCCAATCCGCTGCTCGTCGTTGAACCAGGCGCGAGTGAACAGCCAGAATGCGGCCGGGACAGTGACCGAGCCCAATTCGAACAGCCAGTCGATCGGCGGCGGAATTTCGCTCGCCGGGAAGGTGGTGACGACATGGCAGACAATTGTCAGGTTCATCACCACCGCCAGCCGCGCGGCCAGAACATCGCGGTGATCGCGCAGCAGCAGCCAGGTCCACAGCCCGATCAGCCCCAGGATCGCCCCGCGCGCTAGCGCATCGATCAGCAGCAGCGGGGTCACTCCGCCGCCTCGCCCAGCTCTTCCGATGCCTCGGCCTGGCGCGCCCACATCGCGGCGTAGAGCCCGCCCGAGCGCAGCAGTTCGGTGTGCGTTCCCTGCTCGGCGAGGCTGCCCTGATCGAGCACCAGGATCCGGTCGGCATCGGCGATGGTCGAGAGCCGGTGGGCGATGCTCAGCGAGGTCCGCCCGGTGCTGACCCGGTGGAGCGTGGCGAGGATATCCTGCTCGGTGCGGGTATCGAGCGCCGAGGTCGCTTCGTCGAGCAGCAGGATCGGCGGGTTTTTGACCAGGGTGCGCGCGATCGCCACCCGCTGCTTCTCACCGCCAGAAAGCTTCAGGCCGCGCTCCCCCACTTCGGTCTCGAAGCCCTGCGCCACGGCGGCGCGCGGCGACTTCGGCGATTCACCGAGCAGGTCCGAGAAGAGTCGGCGCTTGGAGCGGAAATACGTCTCCATGTCGCCGTGATAATCGAGGTGGTCGCGCGTGAGGTTCGTGAATGCGACGACGTCGAAGGCGGTTCCGTCGACGCGCGCCTGGTCGAGGGCGTGGGAGCTCACTTCCATCGCGACGTGCGTGACGCCTGCCCCGCGCATCTGCGAGAGGATCTTCTGGACGGAGACGGCGTCGGGCGTCGTGTTGTCGGCGACGGTGCTCACGTCGGCATAGCGATACGAGATCGTGCCGATCACGCCGGGGTTGCCGTTCGCGGCACGAAAGATCCCCTCGGCGAGATACGTCCCGGTGGTCTTTCCGTTCGTGCCGGTGATGCCGTAGACGGCCATGTCGGCCGACGGGTCGCCGTGGATGCGCGAGGCGAGGAGGGCGACCGCGCGACGCGCATCGGGAACACGGACGAGCGTCACGCCCGCGGGAACGTCGAGATCGTCCTCCGACGCGATTGCGACGGAGCCTTTCGCGATGGCGTCCTGCACGTATTTCGCGCCGTCGGCCTTCGTGCCCTTCACGACGACAAACAGCGCGCCGGCGGCCGCGGAACGGCTGTCCTGCGTGACGGCGGCGATCTCCGCGTCCGCCGGTCCCTTTACGGCGCTTGCGCCGGGTACGGCGCTGAGGAGAGAGGCGAGTGTCACGCGTCCCCCCGTCCTTCGAACCACACGGTGACTTTCGCGCCCGGCTCCGCCTTCACGCCCGCCGCCGGCTCCTGCCGCAGCGCGCGGCCGGTGCCCTTCACGTCGAGCTCCAGGCGGCGCGGTTCGGCGACGCGCAGGGCGCCGCGGATCGAGAGCCCCGCGAAGTCCGGCACCGTTCCATCGGGCGCGTCGTCGGCCACGTGGTTTCCCGGGGCGTCGCCCCCGGACCCCCACCCACGGCCCGCGGCCGTCGCGGCGCGAGAGGCGGCGAGCTTCTTCACGGCGACGAGCTTCGCGTCGAGCGCCGCGGTCTGGGACGGAAGCACGCGCGTCGCGACAGAGCCTTCGCCCACCGTGTCGTCACCGATCACGCTCGTAGCGAGCGTCCGTCCAGTGCCGTCCGGGGGAACGGTGAGATATCGCAGCGACCCTTCCGCGATCTCGCGAAAGATCGGCGCCGCGACGACGCCGCCGTAGACCGAGGTCTTCGGCTCGTCGATCACCACCAGGATCGTGAGGCGCGGCTTCGACGCGGGCACGAAGCCGACAAAGCTCGCGATGCGCGCATCGGAGTAGCCGCCGCTGATCGGGTCGACCTTCTGCGCGGTGCCCGTCTTGCCGGCGACGCGGTAGTCGGGGATCGCGGCGGCGATGCCGGTGCCTTCCGCCGAGACCACCGTCTCCATCATCGCCGTGACTTTTGCGGCGGTCGCGGCGGAAACGGACTGCCGCACTTCCACCGGGGCGACGTCGTGGATCACCTGGCCGCCGGGGCCCATCAGGCGCCGCACGGTGTAGGGCTTCATCAGCGTGCCGCCGTTCGCGATCGCGCTGATGGCGCTGGTGAGCTGCAGTCCGGTGACGCCGATGTTGTGTC
>JANOGS010000086.1:0-4183 GCA_031414115.1 Novosphingobium sp.
TATGTCCAGCGCGGCGAGGGCGAGAAGCCGCCGCGCGCCAGCATTCCCAAGGACGCGCCGGTGACGGGGCCGGAGGACCTGGCGCTGGCGCTGCGGCTGCTTTCGCTGCCGCGCACGGTAGGCGTGCATCCCGAATCCGGCGAGCCGATTACTGCGAGCATCGGGCGCTATGGGCCATATCTGGCGCATGCGGGCAAATATGCGCGGCTGACATCGACGGCCGAAGTGTTCGAAACGGGGATGAACGCTGCGGTGGTCAAGCTGGCCGAGGCGGCCAATGGCGGGGGCAGGGGCGCGCGCGCACCTGTGGAACCGCTCAAGACCTTCGGCCCGCACCCCGAAAGCGGCGGGGAAATGAAGCTGATGGCTGGCCGTTACGGGCCCTACGTGACCGACGGCACCACCAACGCCACCCTGCCGCGCGACAAGGCGCCCGAGGACCTGACCGCAGAAGAGGCGGTGGTGCTGATCACCGAGAAGGCCGCCAAAGGCCCGGCCAAGAAGGGCGGACGCAGGAAGGCTCCGGTTAAAAAGAAAGCCGCGCCCAAGAAGAAGGCGGCGAAATGACGTCATCCCCGGTCAAGCCGGGGATGACGAATTGGCGCGACAAGTATGGAAGGGTTCCGCTATCTCGCCCAAATGTCCGAAAACTTCACCCGCCACCGCCAACCGTGGAACAGCGACGAGGTCGCCAAGCTGCGCACTCTTGCTGGCAAGGGCAAAGGCCTCAAGGAAATCGCCAAGGCGCTGAACCGCAGCGAGGAATCGACGAAAGAGCGGGCCAAGACCGACGGGATCGGGATTGCCAAGCTGCGGTAGCTACCGCACCCAATCCAGCCCCATCTCTTCGTAGATCTCCTTGTCCTCGCTCCACTTCTCGTCGACCTTGACGTGGATGAAAAGGTGGACCTTGATACCGAGCAGCTCGGTCAGTTCCTTGCGCGCAGCCTCGCCGATCGCCTTGAGCTTCGCGCCGCCCTTTCCCAGGACGATGCCCTTCTGGCTGTCGCGGGCGATGACAATCTGCTGGTGGATTTCGATCGAACCGTCCTTGCGGGCGGTGTAGCTTTCGGGCCGCACCGCAGAGTCATAGGGCAGTTCGTCGTGGAGCTGGCGGTAGAGCTGTTCGCGGGTGATCTCGCAGGCGAGCAGACGTTCGCTGGCGTCTGAGACCTGGTCCTCCGGGTAGTGCCAGGCGCTTTCGGGCATCAGTGCCGCGAGCCGCGCCTTAAGTTCGGGGACGCCGTCGCCGGTCAGCGCCGAGATGAAGAACACCTCGTCAAACTGGCCTTCTCCAGCCAGTTCCTGGGCGGCGATCAGCAGCGGTTCCTTGCGGGTTTCGTCGACCTTGTTGAGCACCAGGATCTTGCGCTCGGGGCGGTTGCGCAAGGACTCGAGGATCGGTTCGAGGTAATCGCGGCGCTTCTTGCGGCCATCGACCACCAACACGATCGCATCGGCCTCGGCGGCGCCGTCCCAGGCGGCGCTGACCATCGCCCGGTCGAGCCGGCGCTTGGGCTCGAACAGGCCGGGGGTGTCGGCAAGGATTATCTGGGTCTGAGTCTCGCCGTCTTTGGCCAGCGCGATCCCCATCAGCCGGGCGCGGGTGGTCTGGGCCTTGGCGCTGACAATCGCCACTTTCTGGCCGACCAGGGCATTGACCAGCGTCGACTTGCCGGCATTGGGCGCGCCGAGGATGGCAACGAGGCCGCAGTGCTGGGTCACCCAAATCTCCGCATGAATTCTTCGGCCGCGGCGGTCTCAGCCTCGCGCATCGAACTGCCGCTCGCTTCCACTTCGCCTACACCCTTTACGCTCACCGCGACAGTAAACTTGGCCGCATGGTCCGGCCCGGCGCGCTCGACCAGGCGGTATTCGGGCATCTTGCGCTTGTTGCCCGCGGCCCATTCCTGCAGCGCCGACTTGGGATGCTTGGCGACGCCGGCCTTGCCCGCCACCTCTTCGGCCCAGAGCTCGCGGACCATGTCGCGGGTCGCTTCGAAGCCGTGGGCGGTAAAGCTGGCGCCGATCAGCGCTTCCATCACGTCGCCCAGGATATTGTCGCTGTCATGCCCGCCGTCGTCGCGGGCCTGCTTGCCGAGCCGGATGTGTGTCCCCAGGCTGATCGATCGCGCCACCGCAGCGCAAGTGGCGCGGCTGACCAGCGCGTTGAGCCGCTGTGACAGGCGGCCCTCATCGGCGGCTTCGAGAGCAAAGAGCCATTCGCCGATCACCAGCCCGAGCACCCGGTCGCCCAGGAACTCGAGCCGCTGGTAATCGCGGGCCGCGCCGGTGCTGCCGTGGGTCAGCGCTTCCAGCCAGAGCGCCTCGTCAGCCGGCGCGCGGCCCGCCAGCCGGGTGAGAAAAGCGTGAGTGTCGTGGCCGAGCACGGCCTCAGAAGGTCCCGCTGATCCGGTCCCAGCGCGCGGCGGTGAACCAGGTCCAGGGCTTGATCCATTCGGCGCTGCCATCGGTCGACCACATCATCACCGTGGCGCGGCCAACCAGGTTGTCCATCGGCACCAGCCCGATCCCCCGGCCGGGTTCGGCGGGGAAGCGGCTGTCTTCGGAATTGTCGCGGTTGTCGCCCATCAGGAACAGGTGGCCTTCGGGAACCACCACCGCATCGGTATCGTCCTTCTCGCGGGGGCCAAGGTCGAGCACTTCGTAAGTGCGCCCGCCCGGCAGGGTCTCGCGATAGCGCGGATAGCGGCACACGTCAGAACCGTCAGCCGCCTTGGCATCGAACTGGGGGGAGACGCAGCTGGTGTTGGGGCTGACCGGGATCTCGAAATCGGCGATCCGTTCCTTGGGCACCGGTTCGCCATTGAGCCAGAGCTGGCCATTTTGCATCTCTACGGTATCGCCGGGCAGGCCGATCACCCGCTTGATATAGTCAAGTTCGGCCAGCGGCGGCTGCTTGAAGATCACCACATCACCGCGCGCGGGAGTGCGGGCAAGCAGGCGCTTCTCGGGCAGCAGCGGCACCCCGAAGGGCAGCGAATGGCGCGAAAAGCCGTAGGACCACTTGGCGGCGAGCAGGTAATCCCCGTTCCACAGCCGCGGCAGCATCGATTCGCTGGGGATGTTGAACGGCGAGAAGATGAAGCTGCGGAAGATGATGACAATGATCGCCAGCTTGAGCACGAACACCGGGAAGCTGTCTTCCTGCTTCGCCGGTTTGGCGGGGCTGGATAGAGGTGATTTTGCAGCGGGGGCATTGGTCTCTTCGCTCATCTGCCGCTCCATGTTGGTCCGGGCCGCGCGCGTCAAGGGCCATGGCGTGTTGAGCGGATAGAGCGCGGGCGGCGCAAACAGTTTGAAAAATGCCAATTCCTGTCTTGGCCGCGACTTCGCCGGCAGGCATAGCGCCGCTTCGACTAAGGCAGGAGTGAGGGCGATGAACGACGCGGTATTGGCAGCCTGGCAGGCGTTGGACGGGCTTGAGCGGCCACGGCTGAGCGCTTTGTTCGCAGATCCGGGCCGGGTGGCGTCGTTGTCCAGCAAGCTCGACCTGCCGGGCGGGGCGATCCGCTTCGACTGGTCGAAAACCCACCTCGATGCTGCGCAGCTCGCCGGGTTCGAGGCACTGGCCCGGGCGGTGGGCTTTGCCGGCAAGCGTGCAGCGATGTTCGCCGGCGAGGCGATCAACGTCACCGAGGGGCGATCAGTGGAGCACACCGCGCTGCGCGGGGTCGGGCGCGAGACTTCTGTTGAGGAAACACATGCGCTGCACCTCAGGATGAAGAGCCTGGTCGAGGCGATCCATCAAGGCGCATTGGGTGAGATTAAATATCTGATTCATATAGGTATTGGTGGATCAGCACTAGGTCCGGCGCTGGCGGTCGATGCGCTCGCCCGCGACGACGCGCTGGTCGAAGTTCACGTGGTCGCGAACATCGACGGCTGCGCGCTCGAGGCCGCGTTTGCGCGCTGCGATCCTGCCACCACGCTGATCGCGGTCGCCAGCAAGACCTTCACCACCACCGAGACCATGACCAACGCTGCCTCGGCGCTGGCCTGGCTGGGCGAGAACGGCGTCGCCGATCCCTATGGCCGGGTGGTGGCGCTGACCGCCTATCCCGACAAGGCGGTGGAATGGGGGGTGGACGAAACCCGCGTGCTGCCGTTCTCCGAAAGTGTCGGCGGGCGCTATTCGCTGTGGTCGTCGATCGGCTTTCCG
>JANOGS010000087.1:0-1912 GCA_031414115.1 Novosphingobium sp.
ACAACATCATCGACCATTGCTGCGAAGCCTGGAACAAGCTCATCGATCAGCCCTGGCGCATCATGACCATCGGAAGGCGAAAATGGGCACGTGGGTCGTGATCAATGCAGGTTGGTATAACCCGCACCTCCCAATCCTTAAACATCTAATGTCTATGAAAGTCGAAAGCGTAGGATACGGCAATGTTGTTGAGAGGGAGCCGTTGGAAGTCTGTAGGATTTATGCACGTTTGGGCGACGAAGGCCAGAAACTCACGCGGACTCCACCTTGCAATGGCGACGTCAAATGGTTCATCTTGCCAAATTGAACTTTGGCGAGAGTCTGTCATTGGTTCGCTGATGGGAACTCAATTTGAGACACTTTCCGATAGGTGTCTGATGGCCCGGCGGTTGCAGATTCAGGTCACTGTGCATCCTTTCGTTTCCCTCACATCCCCGGCAGCTTGAACCCCGGGGGCAGGCCCATGCCCTGCTGCATCCGGGCCATTTCCTCGCCGGAAACCGCATCCGCTTTACTACGGGCGTCGTTGAAGGCGGCGGCGATGAGGTCTTCGAGGATCTGCTTGTCGGCGGGGACCATCAGGCTGTCATCGATGGCGACGCCGATCACCCGGCCCTTGGCGGTGCAGCGGATCTTGACCAGGCCTCCACCAGAAGCTCCCTCAACCTCGATTCCTTCGAGCTTGCCCTGCATGTCCCCCATCTGCTTGCTGATGGTCTCGGCGGCGGCCTGGGCGGCCTGGATCATCTCTTCCATCGACTTCACGTCAGTTTCTCCATTGTTTGCCTGGCGCCGCCACGCGGGGATCGGCACTGTCTTCGACCAGTTCAGCCTGCGGGAACGCGGCCATGGTGGCTTCGACCAGAGGATCGCTGAGCAGCGCGGCGCGCGTCGCTTGTCTCGCCGCCTCGGCGGCTTCGCGCAGGCTTGGTGCGGCGTCGCCCTCAGCCCGCGTCACCTGCCAGCGCGTGCCGGTGGCGCGGAGCAGCGCGTCGCGCACTTCCGCGGTGGGATCGCCCGAATAGCCGGGCGCCACGGCAAAGGTCAGCTCGCCCGGCGTCAGCGCGATCACCCGCAGCCAATCGTGCATGACCTGGCTGATCCGCAGCTGGCCCGACTGATCGACCTGCTGGATCAATGCCGCCCAGTCAACGCCAACCGGCACCGGCGCGGCAGCGACTGTGCCGCCCTCGGCGCTGGGCGCCGCTGGAGCGGCCATGCCCCCGCGCGCCGCCAGTTCCTCCAGCTTCTTCACCAGCAGCCCCGGATCGGGAAGATCGCTGGCGTGCTGTACCCGCAGCAGCGCCATCTTCGCCGCGATCAGCGGATCGGGGGCGTTGCGGACCTCGTCATGGCCCTTCAAGAGCAATTGCCACAGCCGGTGGAGCTGCCCGGCGGAAAGCGCCCCGGCCCAGTCCTCCAGCGCCGCGCGCTCCTCGGCCGAAACCGCGTCGGCGCCGCTCTTGCCGAGCTGGGCGACGGTAATGCGATGAACCAGCTCCATCGCCGAGCGCATCAAGGCCAGCGGCTCGACCCCGAGCGCGAATTGCTGGTCGACCATGTCGAGCAGTTCGGCACTTTCGCCGGAAAGCATCGCCGCGAACAGGCGGCGCTGCGCGGACTTGTCGGCCAGGCCGAGCATATCCTGGACCTGCGCCGCAGTGACCCGCCCTTCCCCGCCAAGGTCAGCGTGGGCAATCGCCTGGTCAAGAATTGAAAGACCATCGCGGACCGAGCCCTCAGCCGCGGCGGCGATCATCGCCAGCGCTTCATCCTCGGCCTCGACCGCCTCGGCCTGGCAGATCATCGCGAAGTGCGCGGCCAGCAGCGGCGAGGAGATCCGCCGCAGATCAAAGCGCTGGCAGCGGCTCAGCACGGTCACCGGCAGTTTGTCCGCCTCGGTGGTAGCGAA
>JANOGS010000088.1:0-14770 GCA_031414115.1 Novosphingobium sp.
GCGCTGCTCGGGCTCGGGCTTACCACCGCGATTGTCGGACTGGGCGGCCAGGCCGGGCTCGATCCGCGGCTGGCCAAGCTGATCGCGATCGGGGCAAGCTTCACCCTGACCTGGCTGATGCGCGAGAAGATCGTGTTCCGCGCCGGGATTGCGGCATGAACCGGGTTTCCGGCGGCCTGTCGGACTTGCCGCATGGCTTCTGGCCGCGCATCGTCCTCGCCTGGCTGGCGGTTGCGATCGTCCTCATCATCCGCCAGCTTGCCGCGATCCGCGGCTTCGGGCTGGCCGATCCCGACGACCATTTGCGCCTGGTCCAGGTCCGCGACCTGATTGCCGGGCAGGGCTGGTTCGAACTGTTTCAGCACCGCATCAACCCGCCAGAAGGGGTTGCGACCCACTGGTCGCGGTTGGTCGACATCCCGCTGGTCGCGGTCATCCTGCTGCTGACCCCGCTGCTTGGGCAGCCGCACGCGGAACTGGCTGCGGCGGTGGTCGTGCCGCTGCTGACCCTGCTGTGCGCGATGGCACTGACCGCGCGGATCGCGGCAAAACTGTTCGATGCACGCGCCGCCTATGCCTGCTGCATGGTCTGGGTGATGGCGATTCTCGCGCTGGCCCAGCTCCAGCCGATGCGGATCGATCACCACGGCTGGCAGATCGTCGCGATCCTTGTGGCGGTCAACGGCCTGCTCGCCCGCGATTCCACCAGGGGCGGGTGGATCATCGGATTGGCGCTGGCGGCGGGAATGTCGATCAGCCTGGAACTCCTGCCAGTCACCGCGCTGTTCGCCGGCGTGCTGGGCCTGCGCTGGCTCCGCGATCCGGCCACGAGCGGCTGGCTCAAGTCAATGATGCAGGCGCTCGCCGTCGGTTCGGGCGCGTTCTACATCGCCACCCGCGGGCCGACCGCGATCGAAGTCCATTGCGATACCATTTCGCCTGCCTACCTGGCCGGATTTGCGCTGGCTGCGCTGTTGATCAGCGCGATCGCCGCGATGCCCCGGCGCTCCGCCCTGGCGCTCGCCGGCCTGCTGGCCGGCGCTGCGGCCCTGACCGCCGCGAACTACCTGCTGCTCGCACCGCAGTGCCTGTCCGGACCCTTTGCCGAGCTCGATCCGGTGGTTCGCGATGTCTGGTACGTCAACGTGTTCGAAGGCATGCCAGTGTGGAAGCAGAACCTGCCGACCATGGTGCAGATGGTGGTTCCGCCGCTGGCCGGGCTGCTGGTTGTGCTGTTCGCGCTGCGCAACGCGCGCGGCCTGTCCCGGCAGTTGCTGGGCGACTATGCGCTGGTGCTGGGCGGCGCCGTGCTGATCGCGATGCTGGTCGCGCGTTTCAGCGGGGTTGCTTCGACACTCGCCACCGTGCCGCTGGGCTTTGCGATCGCGCAATGGCTGCACCGCGCCCGAACCATGCGCCTGGCGATGCGCCTGGCGATCCTGCCGCTGATCATCCTGGCGCTGCTGCCGGGGATTCCGGTCGGTCTGGCCCAGAAGGCGCTGGCTGCGCCGGCAATCAAGACCGGCGCTGGCGAAGCCCGCCGGCTTGGCCGCGGCTGCAGCCTGCCCGCTTCGCTGCCGGCCATGCGCGGGCTGCCGCCGTCGACCGTGTTCGCGCCGTTCGATATCGGCCCGAGTCTGTTGGTCCATACCCGTCACAAGGTGATCGCCACAGGTCATCACCGCGCTTCGGCGGCGATGCGCGATGTGATCGACGCGTACCTCGCCGACCCGGCCAAAGCCGAACGCATCGTCCGCGCTCATGGGGCAAGCTATGTGGTTGCCTGCAGTGACCTGATCGAGGCGCGCAATTACCGGGTCTTCGCGCCCAAAGGGCTGATGGCCGGACTGCTCGCCGGGCAGGCCCCAGGCTGGCTCGAGCCGGTGGTGCTGCCTGCCGCAGCGGGCGAACTCAAGGTCTGGAAAGTGCGGCCACCGGCTGTTCAGCCCGCGCGGAACAGCATCGCATCGCCGTTGATGCAGTAACGCTTGCCGGTGGGCCGGGGTCCATCGTCGAAGACGTGGCCGAGATGCCCGCCGCAGCGCTGGCAAAGAACCTCGGTGCGCGGATAGCCAACTTCGTAATCGGTCGAGGTTGCCAGCGCTCCGGGCAGGGGTTTCCAGAAGCTCGGCCAGCCGGTCTTGCTGTCGTACTTGGTTTCCGAAGCGAACAGCGCCAGCCCGTCAGCGGCGCAGACGAAAGTGCCCTTGCGGTATTCCTTGTTGAGCGGCGAGGTGAAGGGAACCTCGGTGCCCCTCTTGCGCAGGATGTAATATTGCTCGGCGGTGAGCCGCTTGCGCCATTCGGCATCGCTGCGCTGCAAGGGGAAGGCCTTGGCCTCCGCTGACGTTCCGCAAGCGGCCAGCACCGGCAGCGCGGCACCGATACCAAGCCAGTTGAGCATGCGGCGGCGGGTAAGCTGGGAGAGATTTTCCATGGCAGGCAACCTTTCGCGCCGGCGGCGCGCCGGGCAACTGCAAATTCGCGCCGCACTGGCCCTAGGTTACACGCTGTCGCTCAGAATTTCTCGATCGTGGTTTCCAGCTTGCGAAAGCCGTGGACGAAATTGGCGCGAACCCGCTGCTGCTCGCCGGTGACATGGACCCGCATCCGCCGCTTGTGCATCTCCTCAAGCAGGATCTTGAGCTGAAGCTCGGCAAGGCGGGCGCCGACGCAGCGGTGGATGCCATAGCCGAACGACAGGTTGCGCCGCGCATTTTCGCGGTTCAGGATCAGCTTGTCGGGATTCTCGAACACGGTTTCGTCGCGGTTGGCCGAGATGTACCACAGCACCAGCTTGTCGCCGGCCTTGATCGGGTTCCCGAACAGATCGGCATCCTCGGACGCGGTGCGGCGCATGAGCGCCAGCGGCGTGACATAGCGGAGGCATTCCTGGACCGCGCCCGGGATCACTGCGGGGTCAGCTTCAAACAGCGCGCGCTGATCGGGGAACTTGTCGAGCGCGTGGACGATGCCCGACATGGTGTTGCGGGTGGTATCGTTGCCGCCGACGATCAGCAGCACCAGATTGCCCATGAACTCCTGCGGGCTCATGTGGCTCATCGCTTCGGAATGGATCATCATCGAAATTAGATCGCGGCTCGGTTCAGCGCCGCTCCGCTCCATCCACAGCCGCGAGAAATAGTGCAGCATCTCCTGCAGGATCTCATGGCGGGTATCCTCCAGCCCGCGGGCGAGGCCGAGTTCGACGTCACCGGCCCAGTCCGACCAGAAGGTCAGCAGGCGGCGATCTTCCCAGGGGAAGCCGAACAGGATCGCAAGCATGCCGGTGGTCAGTTCGATCGAGACCTTGTCGACCCAGTCGAACTGCTTGCCGAACGGCAAGGTATCGAGCGTGGCGGCAGTGCGCATCCGCACTTCCCTGGCCAGGTGATCGATCTCTGCCGGGGTGAAAGCGGGGGCAACCGTGCGGCGCTGGCCGGTGTGCGCGGGCCGGTCCATGGCGATGAACATCTTCAGGCGACGCTCTGCCAGCTCGGCCGGGTCCATGTCTGCGGGCGGATCGCCAATGGTGATCCCGCCGCGCTCTGACGCCGAGGAATAGAGCTCGGGCAGGGCCTCGACATGCTGGATGGTCTTGACCGTGGAAACGTTCCAGTAAGCGCCGTAGGGGCTTTCGGTGACCTTGTTGACCGGTGCCTGGCTGCGCATCTCGGCAAAGATCGGCTGCCAGCGGTCCTCGACATAGATGTCGCTGCGGCTGACATCCCAGCGCTCGGTGTGCTTGGGCAGTTCCTGGCCGTGCTCCTTCAGCCAGCCTTCGAAGGCTTCGGTGGCGCTGGGCGATGTGCGATAAGTGAGGCCCTGATTCGGGCTAAGTGTCTGGGTGGCCATGGCTGGTCTCTCTCCCGCGGTGCAGCGTTGGCATCGCGTTTCACTTCGCGACTTATCCTGCCGAACTTACTTTGTTGTCAATAGCGACCATCGCAGCCTCAGGCCGGTTCGGCCTTGCGCGTAAACCAGCCGCGCGACTTGCCGCGGGACGGGCCGCTCTGCATCACCCGGCTGCGGAACAGGCCCGCTCCGGCGCGCACGAACAGCACCACGCACAGCCCTTGCCAGGCCAGCGCCGCGCCATGAATCCACAGCCGCTCGTCCTGCGCGGCGCGGGCCAGCATGGCGAACGGCGAGCTGAACGGGATCGCGATCGCGGCGAGTTCGATCGGCCGGCCCTGCTGGGCCATGGCGAAGCTGGCGAAGAAGAACACCAGCAGTTGCAGCATGGTCACCGGCATCGACAGCGTCTGGACATCACGTACTGTGGTCGCCATGCCGCCGATGGTCAGGAACATCGAGCCGAGGATCAGATAGGCCATCGAGAAGTAGATCACCCCCAGGCTCAGGAACAGCGGCCAGCCGACCGCCGGCGCGGCGAGGAACGGGATCGCCTTGCCGCTGAGCAGCACCCAGCCGCCGCCGATCGCGCCCCAGGTGGCGATCCCGACCAGCGAGACCCCCAGCATCGCGAACAGCTTGCCCAGGAACAGCGCCTCCATCGGGATCGCTGCGGCCAGGATTTCGATGATCTTGTTGGCCTTCTCCTCGACCAGGTTTGACATGACCATGCCGGCCAGCAGCATGGTCAGCAGAAACAGCAGGGTCTGCCCGGCCTGGGCGGTCAGGATCCGGCCGTGGCTCTGGTCAGCGCGGCTGGTCGCCACCGCGGCGGTACCGACTTTGGGATAGGACTTGGCGCCGTTGCCCAGCGCCTCGGCGGCGATCAGCGAGACCGGGCCGCGCCAGCCATTGACCCGCCCATTTGGCCCGGTCAGGACCGGGGCCTGCGGGGTGCCGGAAAGGATCGCCCCGGCATTGGCGCGGTTGTCGATCAAAGCATTGTGGGCGTTGAACGCTTCGCCCGGCCGCGGCGTCGCCACCACAACCAGCTCGGGCAAGCCGGAAAGCCGCCTGGAAAGGCGCTGCTGGGCGGCAACCATCCGCGCCGCATCGGCCTCGGCCATGGCCACCCCTACCACCGCACGGTCGCCCTGCTCGCGCACTGAAGCGCCGATCCCGCCGGCCATGCCGCCGACGAGCACCGGGAACAGCGGGCCGAGCAGAAAGAAGAAGAAGCTGCGGCTGAACAGCACCGCGACGAAATCGCGCCGCGCCACCACCAGCGCGGCGGCGAACACCGAAAGGCGGCCGCCTGTGCGGTTCGGGGTCATCGGCGCTGCTCCAGTTCGGTTTCTTCCTCAAGCGCGCGGGCTGCGGCCTCGCCAGCGATGGCGACGAAGGCATCGTGGAGGCCGGCGCGCTCGATCGACAGCGAGAGGATTCCCGCCTCGCCCTCGATCAGCGCCCGCAGCAGCGGCTCGACCCCGCTGTCAGGAAGCGTGAAATACCAGTGCTTGCCCTCGTGCCGGGCATCGGCGGGCAGGGCCTTGCGCCAGGCACCATCCTCGGCGCGGGTCTCGAGGCGCACTTGCGGGCGGATCCGGTCGCGCGCGACATCAACCGGGCCGGCGAACGGCACCTTGCCCCCGGCGATGATCGCCACTTCGTCGCAGAGCCGCTCGGCATGGGCGATGACGTGGGTTGAGAAGATCACCGTGGTGCCCTTGGCGGCCAGGCCGCGGATCATCTTTTCCAGCTTGCCCTGGTTGATCGCATCGAGGCCCGAGAACGGCTCGTCAAACACAACGAGGCGGGGTTCGTGAACCAGCGTGCCGAGCAGCTGGACCTGCTGCGCCATGCCTTTGGAGAGCTGGCGGATCTGCCGCTCGATGGCATAGCCGAGGCCGTGCTCTTCGAGCAGTTCGCGCCCGCGCCGTTCGCCCTCCTTAAGCGGCAGCCCGCGCAGCGCGCCCATGAAGCCGATCGCCTCATAGGCCTTCATCGCCGGGTAGAGCCCGCGCTCTTCGGGCAGGTAGCCGATGGTGTGGGCAACCTCGTGCGGGCGTTCGTGGCCCAGCACCCGGCGCACCCCTTCGTCGGGGTCGATGATCCCCAGCAGCATCCGCAAGGTGGTGGTCTTGCCCGCGCCGTTGGGGCCGAGAATGCCATAGATTGCGCCTTCGCGGACCGTCAGATCGATCCCATCAACGGCGGTGAAGCCTTCGAACCGCTTGACGATCCCGCGCGCTTCGATCGCCAGGGGGCGGGCCGTTTCCGCGCCCGCATTGCTCGCCATCGGTCCATCCCCTAGCTTCATGCTGGCGGCGGTATCGCGCGGGCTGTGAACAGGAGCAACAGGAACTTGGTTAATTCCGCCGAAATCGCGCAGCTTAAGCACGATCTGGTGCGCCAGGCGCGGGTTCTGGGCTTTGCCAGCTGCGGGATTGCGACGGCCAGCGATGATCCTGAGCACGCCGCGCGGCTCGGCCAGTGGCTCGATGCTGGACGGCACGGCGAGATGGAATGGATGGCGGCGCGCGCCCACCACCGCGCCGGTCCGCAAGCGCTGTGGAGCGAAGCGCAGAGCGTGATCGCGCTGGGGATGAGCTATGCCCCGGCGTCCGATCCGCTGGCCTTGGCAGGCGCGCCCGATCGCGGGCGGATCTCGGTCTATGCCCAGGGCGCGGACTATCACGATACGGTCAAGAAGGCGCTCAAGGCGCTGGCGCGGTGGCTGGTCGATCAGGCCGCGAAGCGCGGACTGGGGGACGCTGGAGTCAAGGTCTTCGTCGATACCGCGCCGGTCCCGGAAAAGGTGTTGGCAATGGCAGCCGGCCTTGGCTGGCAGGGCAAACATACCAACCTGGTCAGCCGACAGGAGGGGTCGTGGCTGTTCCTTGGCATGATCTACACCACGCTGGATCTGCCGGCGGACGAACCGGCCGAGGACCGCTGCGGCACCTGCAATGCCTGCCAGACGGCCTGCCCGACCGCGGCCTTCCCCGCGCCTTACCAGCTCGATGCGCGGCGCTGCATTTCCTACCTGACGATCGAACTCAAGGGCCCGGTGCCGGAGGAGTTCCGCAAGGCGCTGGGCAACCGCATCTATGGCTGCGACGATTGCCTGGCGGTCTGCCCGTGGAACAAGTTTGCCGACACCGCGCGGACCATGCAGCAGTTCCTGCCCCGCGCCGAACTGGCCGCGCCCAGCCTCGGCGAATTGCTGGCGCTTGACGATGCGGGGTTCCGGCGGCTGTTCGCGGGTTCGCCGATCAAGCGGATCGGGCGCGGCCGGATGGTCCGCAATTGCCTCTACGCTGCGGGGAACAGCGGCGATGCGGCGCTGGTATCGCTGGTCGAGGCGCTGCTCGGCGATCCCGACGAAGCGGTGGCTGATGCCGCGTGCTGGGCGCTGGCCGAGTTAGCGGGCTAGCAGGTTGCGGGCCTGGCTGGCGACCTGCGCGAGCATCGCCGGAAGCACCGGCATCGCGTTCTGGGCGCGGCTGACGACCAGGCGGAACTGGCGGATTGCCGCTTCCTGCTCGCTCGCCCAGCGCTCGATCCCGGCGCTGGGATCAGCCTTCTTGCTGACGTGGCGGTGCAGGAAATCGAGCCGCATGTGCTGGAAATCGCGCGCCAGGCCGTTGACCAGCAAGCGCTCCCACGGGTCCGACGGGCTCATCCGGGCTGCGCTTTGCTGGGCCCAGTCGAGCCCGAGCCGGGCGCCGAGATCAACGAAAGCGCGGGTCAGCACCAGCGGCTCGACCCCGCAATCACGCGACAGCCGGGCAAGCCCGATCGCGCCATCAAGATCATAAAGCCGGGCCACGGCGGCGGCGAGCTTTTCAGGAGCGCCAGCGGCAACGAATTCGGCCTTGGTCCGCGCCGACTGGGTCCGCGATTCGGCGGCGAGCAGCTTGCCGACCGCTTCGGCCAGCTTTTCGACCCCGCCGGTCAGTTCGGCGACCAGCTTCGACGGCTCAGTCGAACCGCCGCCGATCCGCAGCAGATCGGCCATATGATCGGTCAGCGCCGCAGCAGCTCGGTCGAACAGCATCACCCGCGCGCTTTCGCTTATCGCCGCAGTCTCGATCTCGTGCCAGACCTCAGCCATGCCGAACAGGCGTTCGGCGGCAACAAAGGCCGCGGTGACCTGGGCCAGGCTGGCGCCCTGTTCCTCGGCCAGCTCGAACGGGTGGATCAGCCCGAGCCGGTTGACCAGTCGGTTGGCGAGCTTGGTCGCAACGATTTCGCGGCGCAGCCGGTGCTCAAGGATGTCGCGTTTGAACTTGATGCGCATCGGTGCCGGGAAGGCGCCCAGCAGCTCGTCGGCCAGGCCGGGATCGTCGGGCACGGCCGAGGCTTCGAGCTCGCTCTGCAGCACCAGCTTGGTTGAAGACAGCAGCACCGCCAGTTCGGGGCGGGTCAGCCCCTGGCCATCGGCGGCGCGGCGGCTCAGCGCTTCGGCATCGGCCAGGCCTTCGGTGCGGCGATCGAGGTGGCCGCCGGCCTCCAGCGTTTCGATCAACCGCAGGTGTGAGCCCGTCACCGCCGGCCCGCCGGCCTGGGCGATCGACAGCGCCAGCGCCTGAAGCCGGTTGTCCTCCAGCACGATAGCGCCAACTTCGTCGGTCATCGCGCTCAGCAGCTTGACCCGCACCGGTTCGCTCAGCCGCCCGGCGCGCTTGGCCCCGGCCAGCGCGATCTTGATGTTGACCTCGTTGTCCGAGCAATCGACCCCGGCCGAATTGTCGATGAAGTCGGTGTTGACCCGGCCGCCCTTCAGCGCGAATTCGATTCGGCCCGCCTGGGTGCAGCCAAGGTTGGCGCCTTCGCCGATCACCCTGGCGCCAAGTTCGGCGGCATCGATCCGCAATGCATCGTTGGCCGGATCGCCGACCTGGACGTTGTTCTCCGCCGCGCCCTTCACATAGGTGCCGATCCCGCCGAACCACATCAGATCGACCCTGGCCTTGAGGATCGCGGTGATCAGGCTATCGGGATCGAGGCTGGCGGCGGCAACGCCCAGGGCCTCGCGAACTTCTTTGGACAGCGGGATTTCCTTGAGGCTGCGGGCGAACACCCCGCCGCCCTTGGAGATCAGCTTCTTGTCATAATCGTCCCAGCTCGAGCGGGGCAGAGCGAACATGCGGTTGCGCTCGGCCCAGCTCTTGGCGGCATCGGGGGCGGGATCGAGGAAGATGTGGCGGTGGTCGAAAGCAGCGATCAGCAGGATCGCCTTGGACAGCAGCATGCCGTTGCCGAACACGTCGCCCGACATATCGCCGCAGCCGGCGGCGCGCACCGGATCCTTCTGGACGTCGATCCCCATCTCCAGGAAGTGGCGCTGCACCGACAGCCAGGCGCCCTTGGCGGTGATCCCCATCGCCTTGTGGTCATAGCCCTTGGAGCCGCCGCTGGCGAAGGCATCGTCGAGCCAGAAATCGTGCTCGTCGGCGATCGCGTTGGCGGTGTCGGAAAAGGTCGCGGTGCCCTTGTCGGCGGCGACCACGAAATAGGGATCCTCGCCGTCGCGGATGGTCACGCCTTGGGGGTGGACGACCTTGCCGGCAACGATGTTGTCGGTCACCGAAAGCAACGTGCGGATGAACAGCTTGTAGCTGTCCTTGCCCTCGATCAGCCAGCCTTCCCGATCCCGCGCAGGGTCGGGCAGCTGCTTGGGATAGAACCCGCCCTTGGCGCCGGTCGGCACGATCACCGCGTTCTTGGTGCGCTGGGCTTTCATCAGCCCCAGCACTTCGGTGCGGAAATCGTCGCGCCGGTCAGACCAACGCAGCCCGCCGCGGGCGATCGGACCGGCGCGCAGGTGGATCCCTTCGACCCGCCGCGAATAGACGAAGATCTCGCGGTAAGGCACCGGCCTGGGCAGGCCCGGGACCGCTGCGGAATCGAGCTTGAAGGCCAATGCCCCAGCCCCGGCAGCTGCGAAAGCGTTAGTCCGCAGCATGGCTTCGACCAGTGCCCGGTACTGGCGCAGCAAGCGATCATCGTTGATCGCGGTGACCTTGGCCAGGCCCTCGCGGATCGCAGTCTGCGCTGCGCTTTCGGCCTTGGCGCGGTCGCCCTTGAACGCCGGATCGTGGCGCGCGGTGAACAGCGCGATCAAGCCGCCAGTGACCGCCGGGGCATGCTGCAGGGCATCGACCACGGTCGGAATGCCATAGTTGAGCCCGGCCTGACGCAGATAGCGGTACCAGGCGCGCAGCCAGTTGGCCTCCTGCGCGGACAGCGCCGCAGCGGTGATCAGGCGGTTGAACGGATCATCCTCGGCAATGCCATTCAGCACTTCGGCAATGGCGTGCTCGAGCAGTTCGGCGCGCGCGAGCAGGGGCGCGCAATCGAGCCCCATCGGCACCGCCAGGGCAAAATCGTGGATCGTCCCGCTGCGCCCTTCGTCAAGCTCGGTCGGAACGTCTTCGATCACCTTGAACCCGAAGTTCTCCAGCGCCGGAACCGCGTCGGACAGCGCGATCGCGCCGCTGCGCTGGTAGAGCTTGAGCCGCAGCTCGCCGGGCGAATCGGCGTCGGCGCAGCGCAGCCGCGCGCCGCGGCGGGGGCCGTCCTCGCCTTCGCCAGCCAGCCGCCGCAGCCGGGCGATGTCAGTCGCGGCTTCGGCCGGGCCATATTGGCTGCGGTAGGATTGCGGGAAAGCTTCAGCGAACCGCGCGGCGATCGCGGCGGCGCGGCCGGGTTCTTCGCTGGCCGCAATCTCAGCCTCGACCGCATCGGCCCAGCCGCGGACCATCGCTTGCAACTTGGCTTCGAGCGCGGCTTCGTCGGGCATTTCGGAACCGTCGCGGATATCGAGCACGAAGCGGATCAGCGCCAGATTGCCGCCTTCGATCTGCAAGCTCCAGTCGAGCACCGGGGCGTGGCCCGAGCGCGAAAGCAGATCGGCAATCTGCAGCCGCACCGTGGTCGACATGGCATCGCGCGGCAGCCAGACGAATGCGAACAGATGACGCTCAAGCGGGGCGCGGACCAGCGCCAGCCGCGGGCGCGGGCGATCGACCAGGCTCATCATCGCGGTGGCGATCCGGGTCAGGTCGGCGTCGGTAAAGCCGATCAGGATGTCGTGCGGCAGCGCAGTCAGGGCATGGACCAGCGCCTTGCCGGCGTGACCCTGGGGGTTGAAGCCGAACCGGGTCATCAGGTCCGCCAGCTGTGCCCGCATTCGGGGGATCCGGTCAGGCGCGGCGGCCAGCGCGGCGCTGGTCCAGACCCCGGCGTGGACCGACAGCGCGGTCAGCTGGCCGGCCTCGTAAACGGGCACGATAAACAGGTCGAGCGGGACCCGGCGGTGGACCTGGGCAATGCGGTTGGACTTGATGATCAGGGGTACCCGCCCGCCGCTCTTGGCCGCGCCTTCGAACCAGGCGAAGGCGCGGTCGTAGGAAGCGGGCTGGAGCAGCGCCCTCGCGCTCTTGCGGCAGATCCCGAGCGCCTCGATCTGGTTGCCATCGCGGCGCCGGGTGACGTGGCCAAGCTGGGTCAGCATCCCGTCCTTGAACCAGCGCAACAGCGCCGCGCCCTCGCCATCGGGCAAGGCATCGGCGTCGGCCGCCATCGCCGCCTGCATTTTCGGCCAATCGGCCACCGCGGCGCGAACGTCACCCAGCGCCGAGCCGAGATCGGCCTCGAGCTGGCGGCGCAGTCGCGCCTCGCCGCGCTCGGTCTCAAGATAGATCATCGACTCGCGCTTCTCGCCCGATGCATTGCCCTCGACGATCTCGGTAAGATTGCCCGCGGCATCGCGGCGCACTGCCAGCACCGGGTGAAGCAGCCGGTCGATCGCAAGGCCATGCGCGGCAACGCAGGCGGCGATTGAATCGACCAGGAACGGCATATCGTCGTTGATCAGCGCGATCCGCATGAACCGCTCGCCCGCCGCGCCCGAAACCGTCTCGATCGCAATCCCCGGCTCGCCGCTGGTGCGCAGTCCTGCGGCGGCGAGGACGAAGCCGGCCGCCTGATCGAGCGCGCCGCGGGCGAAGGGTGCGTCGCCGGGCAGCAGCGAAGCGGCCAGGTGCTTGGCCAGTCTGGTCGCAAGGGCGGGTTTGGCTGACATTCCTGCGCTCCTCGGGCACGTGCGCCGCCCGTTGCTGCTTGTTATTTTATTACTAGTTTACGTAGCATTTGTGCGCACTGTAAAGGCAATCGGTCACCGCTGCAACCGGTTTGGCGCTGGATCAATCGCGCTGTTGCAAGGCTTTCATCGTCAGTTCGAGCGAGCGCCGCCGCGCCGCCGGATCGAAGGTTGCGCCTGAGACGATGATCTCGTCGACGCCGGTCCGCTCAGCAAACCGGGCGATCGCCTCGGCCACGGTCGGCGCTGCGCCAATCGCGCTGACCGAGCGCATGTGCTCGAGCATTGCCAGGGCATGGGGCGGCAAGGAGTCGCGGTAACCAGGGACCGGCGGCCTGAGCTTGCCGGGGGTGCCGCTGCGCAGCGCCACGAAGCTCTGGTCCATCGAGCTCATCAGCAGCGCCGCTTCCTCGTCGCTGTCGGCGCAGAGCACATTCATCGCCGCCATCGCGTGCGGCGCCTCGAGCGTGGCCGAAGGCCGGAACTGGCGGCGGTAGACCTCCAGCGCCTGCTCGAGCAGGTCAGGCGCAAAGTGCGAAGCAAAGGCATAGGGCAGCCCCAGCGCTGCGGCGAGCTGGGCCCCGAACAGGCTGGAGCCAAGCACCCACATATCGACCTGCGCGCCAAAGCCGGGGGTGGCGCGGATCCCCAGATCGGGCTCGCCAGAGAACAGCGCGCGCAGCTCGACCACGTCTTGCGGGAAGTATTCGGACACCCGCGCCAGATCCTTGCGCAAGTCCTGGGCGATCCGCATGTCGGCCCCCGGCGCGCGGCCCAGCCCCAGGTCGATCCGCCCCGGAAACAATGCATCGAGCGTGCCGAACTGTTCGGCGATCACGAACGGGTTGTGGTTGGGCAGCATGATCCCGCCCGCGCCGATCCGGATCGTGCTGGTAGCCTGGCCGACATGGGCCAGCACTACCGAGGTGGCGCCCCCGGCAATGCCCTCCATCGCGTGATGCTCGGCCACCCAGAAGCGCTTGTAGCCGGCCACTTCGGCGCACTTGGCAAGCAGCGCAGTCTCGGCCAGCGCTTCGGACACGGTCCCGCCTTCGCGAACGGGAACAAGGTCGAGAACGGAAAGGGCGATCACCGTCCTTCTATCTGCGGCTCCAGGCCAAGCTGGTCAAGGTAGTCGCGCGCGGTCTTCGCCGCAGGGCTGCCCGGCGTCGTGGCGATCACCGACTGCCAGCTGCGCCGCGCGGCGCCATCGCGGCCGCCCAGCACCGCGATCACTCCGGCCTCAAGCCCGATCTCGGGATCGGTCGGGGCCAGCGCGGCGGCACGCTCGATCTGCGCCTGGGCCTCGGCCAGCTTGCCGTGACGGCGTGACAGGGTGGCGGAAAGCAGCCAGCCGACCGCCGAATCGGGCACCACCGCGCGTGCCTCGGTCAGCGCGGCGGCGGCTTCCTCGGTCCGGTTCAGCACCACCAGCGCCCGCGCGCGGTCCAGCGTGATCCCGCCGGCCAGCTTGTCATCCCTGGCGCGCCGCGCTTCGGCGTGGGCGGAATCGAACGCGGCCAGGGCGGCGTCGCTATTGCCTGCCGCCAGCGCGGCGTTGCCCGCCATTGCCCCGCGCCGCGCCCGCAGCGGCAGTTCGCTCAGCGGGGTATCGTCATGGGCAATCGCAAAAACCTCGGCCGCCTCTTGCCACCGCCCCAGCGCGGTCAGCGCCAGCCCCTTGCACTCGCCGGGTTCGGACCGGGCCGAGCCTTTGGCTTCGTTGAGCCAGGCATCGGCTGCGGCCAGTCCGTCCAGCGGAGTGCTGCGGATCAGCGCCAGGCACTGCGCCAGGCGGCCTTGCGGTGCTTCGCTCTTGGTCTTCCTGGGTGCCGGGATCTCAAGCGGCGCCTGCGGCAGCGCACCACCGGGACCGACCTGGGCGAACAGCGGGAGCAGGATGGCAAGGTTCATGGGATCAGGGTCCGGGTTCATGGCAGCGCGGCGATGATTTGCAGCAACAGCGCAATGTCCTCGTCGCGGCTCAGGCGATGGTCGCCGTCCTTGACCAGCGTGACCTGCACATCGGCTGAACGCAGCGCCTGCGACAGCCGCAGCGCAATTTCCCACGGCACATCGCCATCCAGCTGACCATGAAGCAGCCGCACCGGGCAATCGAGCGCGATCTCCCGGCCGAGCAGCAGCTGCGCCTGCCCGTCGTTCCAGAACCCCGGAAAGGTCGGGGTCGGCTGCGGGCCATAGGCGTTCTCCTCCAGCACCACCTCGCCCGCGAGCAGTTCGGCCTGCTGTTCGTCGCTGAACCCCCAGGCGGTGAAATCGGGCGCGGCGGCGATCCCGACCAGCGCGGCCACGCGGTCCGGGACGGCCAAGGCGATCAGCAGCATCAGCCACCCGCCCATCGAACTGCCGACCAGCACCACTTGCCCTGCGCAGTGCGCATCGATCAGTGCCAGCACCTCATCACGCCAGCGGCTGAGCGTGCCGTCCGCAAAATCACCGTCACTTTCCCCGCAGCCCGAATAGTCGAGCAGCAGGCAAGCCCGGCCCTGCTCGGCCGCCCAGTCAAAAACCGCGCAGGCCTTGCTCCCGCTCATGTCGGACATGTAGCCGGGCAGGAACACCAGCGTCGGGCCGGCACCCGAAGCCAAGCGGCAGGCAAGCCGGCGGCCATCGGACAGGTCGTGGAAGCGGGTCACCGACATGCCGGCAAGTCTGCGCGCGCGGAGCGACCGGATCAAGTGGCTTGCCATTGCCTTGTCATGCGCCGCCGCTAGAGTTTTTCCGGAGCAGACATCACCAGCCCGCTCCCCCTCCCGACCACCCATATTGGACAATGGCCTGGGT
>JANOGS010000089.1:0-2704 GCA_031414115.1 Novosphingobium sp.
CATCGATGCGGCCCAGCTCGACCGCCGGCAGCGGATCGACGATGAAATCGCCGACCTTGGCACCCGGCTGGAGCTTTTCGGCCTGCTTGAGATCGACCTGCTTGAAATAGTCCTCGACCTCCTCGACCACTTCGACAACGCGCCACAGGCGCAGGTCGCCGGTGCGCGGGTCAAGCTTGGCGCGAATGTCGTTCTCTGCGCCGTAGCGGTTGCGCGCAGACTTCTGGATCGCTTCTTCCATCGCCTCAATGACGATCGCCTTGTCGATCATCTTCTCGGTCGCGACCGAGGTGGCGATCGCGAGCAGTTCGGCGCGGTTGGCGGAAATCGGACTGGCCATCTATTCAGTCTTCCTGTTCTTCGAGAATGTCTTCGGCCCCGCTGGAATCGAGCGGGCGGGTGGCGGCGATCAGCCGGTCGGTCAAGACCAGCTTGGCGGAATAAATGTCGTCCAGCGGGAACGAAACCTGGCCGGACTTGCGATCATCAAGCGTCACTGTGTCGCCGTGAAGACCGATAAGGTCGCCTTGAAGCGTCTTGCGGTTGCCCTCAACCGGATTGCTCAGCTGCACCTTGACCTCGTGCCCGGTCCACTGGGCGAAGTCCTTGGGCCGGGTCAACGGTCGGTCGATGCCGGGCGAGGAAACCTCGAGCCGATAGGCGTCCGAGATCAGCATCGTGCCGGCTTCCTCGAGTGCATCGAAGGCATCCGAAATCCGGCGCGAAAGGGCGGCACAGTCCTCGATCACCAGCTGGCCGGTATCGGGCCGCTCGGCCATGACCTGGAGCGTGTGCTCTTCGTCGCCGATTTCGCCGCCTTTGAAGTACCGCACCCGCACGAGATCGAAGCCAAGGGCCTGGGCCTCCGGCTCGACAATCTCGGTAATGCGCGCGATATCCGTCATCGTAACTCCAAAAATCCCTGCGCTGCCGGCCCCTTTCGGCGCCAGCCCTGACTTTGCTTCACAATGTCGGGATTGGGGCGCAAATAGGCGCGGCCGAGCGGAATGGCAAGCGTCACTTTGCGCGCGTGGTTGCTTTTTGCATCTCTGGCGCCTATGTATTGCCGCGCTAACGTCGCCTGCGACGGAACTCTCCGGCTCAAAACCGGCTCTAACGTTCCCTTTCTCGCTTCCATGCTCCTGCGGCCCGCTTGCCGCAGGGTCACCATAGTTTCGTGAAAGGAACTTCAATATGCCAGTAGGCACCGTAAAATTTTTCAACCCGACCAAGGGCTTCGGCTTTATCGCTCCCGATGAGGGCGGCGCGGACAACTTCGTTCACATCAGCGCGGTCGAGCGTTCGGGCATGACCACGCTCGATAAGGACCAGCGCATCAAGTACGAGCTGGAAACCGACAAGCGCGGCAAGACCTCCGCGGTCAATCTCGAGCAGGCTTGATCGGATGGCCAAAGAGGATCTGCTGACCCTCGAAGGCCAGATCGACGAAATCCTTCCGGACGGACGCTTTGGCGTCATGCTGGAAAACGATCACCGGATCATCGCTTACACCGCCGGGAAGATGCGCAAGTTTCGCATCCGCTCGGTGGTGGGCGACCGGGTCCGAGTCGAGATGACCCCCTACGACCTCAGCAAGGGCCGCATCGTTTTCCGTGATCGCGGACCTGGCGGCGGGCCTGCTGGTGCCCCGCGCAAGGGCAATCGGCGTTAGCCTGCCCCAACAACAGAACAAAGGGCGCCAGCGAGCGCCAGGAATAGAATTGACAATCGATACCATGATTGACCGCGTCTGGCCGGGAATGTTCCCGCGCCGCCACGGTCCCGTCGGCCCCGCGATGCGGAACCGGCGCCATCGGGTCCTGCCGGGCCAAGCGAAGCCGGCCAGGAAGAGCCCCGTTCTTTCGCGCGAGGAAACCCGTGCAGCCGTGATCGAAGTACTCGGCTGACGTTTCCCTCCTAGTTAAGGGTTCCCGCCATGTCGGTTTCAGCGCGGTTTTATCAGGAGCAGGCCGAAACCTGCGCCACCCAAGCCGCCGCCGCAACGCTCGACAACCGGCGCGACACTCTGCTGCGCTCGCGCGAGGTCTGGCTTCAGCTGGCCGCGCGCGAGATCGCTACAACCGCCGCCCGCGCCGAGCGCGAACGCACCCGCAACGAGGAGCAATCTGATGCTTGATTCCGCCACCCGGCCTTTTTTGATTACGCGTGATGCAGAGGGCAACTTTCGCCTTACCGTCCGCGACATCCGCTACAATTCGCAAGGCTATCCGCTGGTCTCGGGCGTGCTCCAGGACGAGCGCTTCGAGACAGCCGCCGCCGCCAAATCATGGGCGCGCAGCCAGTTCAATGCGGTGGCTGGGCAGTACGCCACCGGCTAGAGCGTGATGACATAGCATTGATCCACCCTGATTGGGCGGCAAGGACCCGTGGCAAGGCGCGGCGTGCAGCAGGGGCGCATTGCCCCTGCAAGCGCCGCAACGCGGGCCCCGGGTCCTTGCCGCACAACCCCACCGAGGCGGGGGCGTTTTTGGTGTGGGGGGGGGGCGGGTGTTGTGCGCTTGCCCTTACCATGGTGACCCACCCCAACCGCCCCCCGGGGCAAAAATCGCCCCGCCCCGGAGGGGTTGGGCGGCAAGGACCCGTGGCCAGCGTTGCGGCGCTTGCAGGGGCAATGAGCCCCTGCTGCACGCCGCGCCTTGCCACGGGTCCTTGCCGCCCAATCAGGGTGGATCAATGCTATGTC
>JANOGS010000090.1:0-8719 GCA_031414115.1 Novosphingobium sp.
CCTCGATCTGGCGTTCCTCGGGGGCGATGAACAGGCTGACCCGGATCCCGGCATCGCTGAGCCGCTGGACCAGCGGGTAGAGCCGGTTGTGCTGTCCGGCGGCGTCGAGCCCGCCCTCGGTGGTGCGTTCCTCGCGGCGCTCGGGGACGATGCAGGCGGCATGAGGCTTGTGCCTGAGCGCGATCTCGAGCATTTCTTCGGTCGCGGCCATCTCCAGGTTGAGCGGCAGGTTGGTTGCCGCCTGAATCCGGGCGAGATCCTCGTCGCGAATGTGGCGGCGGTCTTCGCGCAGGTGCGCGGTGATCCCGTCACCGCCGCAGCGCGCGACGATCTCGGCAGCACGGACCGGATCAGGATGATCGCCGCCCCGCGCGTTGCGGATCGTCGCAACGTGGTCGATGTTGACGCCAAGGCGGAGGCGGCCCGAAGTAATCATGACTCGCTCACGGCTTGGCTCTGCTTCCGGGCTTGACCGCCTCGGTTCGCGCCAGTTCGGGCGGCAGCGCATCGGCGGCATAGGTCGGGAAGTTGATCGCGATCAGCGGGAAGAACGGCACCCCCAGATCGACCGTTCCGCCCGAGCGATCGACCAGCGCGGCGACCGCGATCACTTCGCCGCCGGCTGCCTCGATCGCGCGAATCGCTTCCTTGCTGGAAAGCCCGGTGGTGACCACGTCTTCGACCATCAGCACCGTGTCGCCGGGTTCCAGCGCGAAACCGCGGCGAAATTCGAAGACGCCGTCGGGGCGCTCGACGAACAGCGCCTCGACCCCCAGCGCGCGGCCCATTTCGTGGCCGATGATCACCCCGCCCATCGCCGGGGAGACCACTCTCGTGATCTCCTTGCGCAGCTCGCGCGGGAGCCGCTGAGCCAGCGCCATGGCCAGCCGTCCGGCCCGTTCCGGATCCATCAGCACCCGCGCGCATTGCAGGTAGTGCCCGCTGTGGCGGCCCGACGAGAGCAGGAAGTGGCCTTCGAGCAAAGCCTTGCTGGCGCGAAACTCGGCAAGCACCTCTTCATCCTGCATGGTCGCCGTCGCCTTTCATCGTCTGGTGGTGGTGCGCCGGAGGCCGCCCGGCGCGGCCAAAGCCGCCCCAAAGCCGTCCCGAAGCCGCATTGTCAAAATTTCCCCTAGAGGCGCTTGAGGTGCCCCGCAAGCGCGCGTATAGGCGCCGTGAAATTCAGTCTCCCACGGGGGCGGGAGGGGGCAGACATGTTCTTCCGCCGGCAAAGGAAAGCGAGAGCACCACGGCAATGATATTCGGCGAAACTGCCCGCGCGGCGGGTCATGCGATCAAGGCAATCAGCCTGACCCTGGCGCTGTTTTCGGCCCCGCAGATGGCGCTGGCGGCCCCGGTCGCGGCGCCTGTCGCTGCCGCACCGGTCGCGGCTGATGCGGTTCCTGCTGCGGCTCCCGCAGCTGCCGCAGCTGTGGAAAAGGCCGCGCCGGCGGTCGATCCCAACAATCCGCGTTTCCAGGTTGCGCCAGGCGGTTATACCCCGCTGAAGCCGGTAGCGGGCATCGGCATGCCGGTTGATCGCGGGCTGGATGTGCAAGAGCAGTTCTCGCCGATCGGGGAGCAGGCCCGGCCGCTCCACGCCGCACTGCTGTGGCTCAGCCTGGCGATCGCCGTATTCGTGCTGGTGCTGCTGCTGTACGTGATCCTGCGCTTCAACAAGCGGGCCAACCCGGTGCCGTCGAAGACCACCCACAACACCCTGCTCGAAGTGGTGTGGACTGCGATCCCGGTGCTGATCCTGGTGGTGGTGGCGGTACCTTCGATCCGCTTGCTGGCCGACCAGTTCAAGCCGGCCCCGGCCAATGCGCTGACGATCAAGGCCACCGGCAACCAGTGGTACTGGACTTACACCTATCCCGACAACGGCGGGTTCGAGGTGATCTCGAACATGCTGCCCGAGGACAAGGCGGTCGCCAATGGCGAGCCGCGCCAGCTCGCCGCGGATTTCCGCATGGTTGTGCCGGTGGGTGAGCCGATCCGGCTGCAGGTTACCGCTGCTGACGTGATCCACTCGTTCGCGGTGCCCTCGCTGTGGTACAAGATCGACGGGGTTCCTGGCCGGATCAATGAAAAGGTGCTGACCATCACCAAGCCCGGCGTCTATTATGGCCAGTGCTCGGAGCTTTGTGGCGCCCGCCACGGCTATATGCCGATCGCGGTCGAAGCACTGCCGCGCGACAAGTTCAACGCCTGGGTGCTGACCCAGGCTGGCGGCAAGATCGACGGTCTGCCTGAAGCGCCTGCTCAGGCTGAAGCGCCTGCCGCTGCAGTTCCGGCGCCGATAGAAACTCCCGAGGCAGCGGCCAAGCCGGCCGTCTGAGCCCGATAGATCAAGGACAAGGTTCGCATCATGGCTACCACCGCCGACCACTTCCAGGCTCACGACGAGCACGGCCACGCCCACGATCATGATCACAAGCTGGGCTTCTTCGCCCGCTGGTTCATGTCGACCAACCACAAGGACATCGGTACGCTCTACCTGCTTTTTGCAGTTATGGCGGGGATCATCGGCGGGGCGTTCTCGGGGATGATGCGGCTGGAACTGGCTGAGCCGGGGATTCAATATCTCTCGACCTTCTCCAGCCTGTTCGGGGTCGATAACCCCAGCTTTGACCAGCAGCTTCATCTGTGGAACGTGCTGATCACCGCGCATGGCCTGATCATGGTGTTCTTCCTGGTGATGCCGGCGATGATCGGCGGGTTCGGCAACTGGTTCGTGCCGCTGATGATCGGCGCGCCCGACATGGCGTTCCCGCGGATGAACAACCTCTCGTTCTGGATGACCTTCGCGGGCTTCTGCTCGCTGATGGCCTCGGCCTTTGTACCCGGCGGCACCGGACAGGGCGCGGGGATCGGCTGGACCGCCTATGCACCGCTTTCGACCACCGGCTCAAGCGGTCCGGCGGTCGATTTCGCGATCTTCTCGCTGCACCTCGCCGGCGCCGGCTCGATCATGGGGGCGATCAATTTCATCACCACCATTTTCAACATGCGCGCCCCGGGGATGACGCTGCACAAGATGCCGCTGTTCGTCTGGTCGCAGCTGGTCACCGCATTCCTGCTGCTGCTCGCACTGCCGGTGCTGGCCGCGGCGATCACCATGCTGCTGACCGATCGCAATTTCGGCACCACCTTCTTCACCGCTTCGGGCGGCGGCGATCCGGTGCTGTTCCAGCACCTGTTCTGGTTCTTCGGCCACCCCGAGGTTTACATCATGATCCTGCCGGCCTTCGGCATCATTAGCCAGATCATCGCCACTTTCAGCCGCAAGCCGATCTTCGGCTACCTCGGCATGGCCTATGCCATGGTCGCGATCGGCGTCGTCGGCTTCGTGGTCTGGGCGCACCACATGTATACCGCCGGCCTGTCGGTGAACATGAAGATGTATTTCACCGCCGCGACCATGGTGATCGCGGTGCCCACCGGGATCAAGATTTTCAGCTGGATCGCGACGATGTGGGGCGGCTCGATCGAGTTCAAGAGCCCGATGGTCTGGTCGATCGGGCTGATCTTCCTGTTCACCGTCGGCGGCGTCACCGGGGTTTATCTCGCTAGCGGCGGGATCGACGACGTGGTCCACGATACCTATTTCGTGGTCGCCCACTTCCACTACGTGCTGTCGATGGGCGCGGTGACCGGGCTGTTCGCGGGGTTCTATTACTGGTTCCCGAAGATGAGCGGGCGGATGCATTCTGAGCTGCTTGCCCACATCCACTTCTGGGTGTTCTTCGTCGGCGTCAATGTGATCTTCTTCCCGCAGCACTTCCTTGGGTTGCAGGGGATGCCGCGGCGCTATCCCGATTACACTCCGGCCTATGAGTACTGGAACACGATTTCCTCGTGGGGCTATGCCATCACCATCGTTTCGGTCGGGATCTGGCTGCTCAACGTGCTCTACGCCTACACCATGGGCAAAAAGGCCGAAGCCAACTATTGGGGCGAAGGCGCAACCACGCTGGAATGGACCCTGTCCAGCCCGCCGCCGTTCCACCAGTTCGAAACGCTGCCGGTGATCGACGACAAGGACGGCCACTGATAGCAACGGCTTTCGCCGGTACCCGAAGCGCCCCGGCCCGCCGCCGGGGCGTTTTGGTTTGAGGAGGTTGCGATGGTTGAATTCCGTTCTGTCGATTGCGGCGAGGTCACTCTGCGCTGCGCCATCGAAGGCCCAGCGCCAGGCACCGCCCCGCTGGCGATCATGGTCCACGGCTTCCCCGAGAGCTGGTATTCGTGGCGCCACCAGCTTGGCCCGATCGCCGACGCCGGCTTCACCGCCTGCGCGATCGACGTGCGCGGTTATGGCGGTTCGGACAAGCCTGCTGAGGTTGCCGGCTACACGCTGGAAAAGATCGCGGGCGATCTGGTCGGCCTCGCCGATGCACTCAGTCCAGGCGAACCGGCGGTGCTGATCGGGCACGACTGGGGTGCGCCGATTGTGTGGAATGCCGCCTTTACCCGGCCCGACCGATTCCGCGCCGTCGCCGGGCTCTCAGTGCCGTTCGCCGGCGCGCCGCTACGGCCTTTCACCGAGATTTTCCGCGAGCATTTCACCTCGCAGGGCCGGTTCTTCTACCAGGAGTTCTTCCAGGAACCCGGGGTTGCCGAGGCTGAGGCTGAGGCGGACCCGCGCGATTTTGTGGCGCGGATGATGTATTCAATCTCGGGCGATGTGCCGCCGGGCAACTATTGGGACAAGAAGCTCGGTGCGACCTTTCTGGAAGGCCTGCCCGATCCGCAGCCGGTGCCTTGGCTGAGCGAAGCCGACCTTGATTACTACGCAGCCGAATTCAAGGCCTCGGGCTTCCGCGGGCCGCTCAACCGCTATCGCAACCACGAGCGCGACTTTGCCTGGCTCAAGGCCTGGCAGGGCAAGCAGCTCGAGCAGCCCTGCCTGTTCATCGGCGGCAGCCGCGATCCGGCGACCACGCTGTTCGGCGCAGTGGCTGATCCGGTGGCGATGATGCGAACCTTCGCGCCCCGGGTCGAAGGCCACGTGCTGGAGGGCTGCGGCCACTGGACCCAGCAGGAGCGGCCGCAAGAAGTGAACGCCATATTGATCGACTGGTTGAAGCGGCTGTAAGGCGCGCCTATATCGCCGACGGAACCATGACTGCCCCTGCTGCCTCTGCCACCCCGCTGCCCACCGACTGGCGCGATTTCTTCGCGTTGACCAAGCCCAGGGTGATGAGCCTGGTGATCTTCACCGGGCTGTGCGGGCTGCTCGCCGCGCCGACCGCGATCAATCCGGTGATCGGCTTCACCGCAATTCTCTGCATCGCCCTGGGGGCTGGCGGCTCGGGCGCGCTCAACCAGTGGTGGGAGGCCGATCTTGACGCCAAGATGAAGCGCACTGCCAATCGCCCGCTCCCCGCCGGGCGAATGGACCCGACTTCGGCGCGCGATTTCGGGATGATTCTCTGCGCTGCCTCGGTGCTGATCATGGGCGTGGCGGTGAACTGGCTGGCGGCGGCGGTGCTGGCGGTCTCGATCGTCTATTACGCGGTGGTCTACACCGTCTGGCTCAAGCCGCGCACGCCGCAGAATATCGTGATCGGTGGCGGCGCCGGGGCGTTCCCGCCGATGATCGGGTGGATCGCCGCAACCGGCGAAATCACCTTGATGCCGGTGCTGCTGTTCGCGATCATCTTCTTTTGGACCCCGCCGCACTTCTGGGCACTCGCACTGTTCGTCAAGACTGACTATGCCGCCGCCGGGGTGCCGATGCTGCCGGTGGTGGCCGGGCATCACCATACCCGCCGCCAGATTCTGATCTATTCCGTGCTGCTGTTGCCGCTCAGCGTGTTGCCGTTCTGGTTGGGGCTGACGGGGTGGCTCTATGGCCTCTTGGCGCTGCTGCTGTCGGCGGTGTTCCTGCTGCTGGCGCTGCGGGTCGCGGTGTTCCGCGGGGCAGCGACCGACATGGACATGGCTCCCGAAAAGCGCCTGTTCGGCTATTCGGTGCTTTATCTGTTTGCCCTGTTCGCCGCGCTGGTGGCGGACCGTTTCCTGATTGGATGACCATGCTGGCCCCGAACGACTACGAAACTGAACGCAAGCGCATCATCAAGGGCCGCAACCGCGCGGTCGCGTTGCTCTTGCTGGGCCTGGTGGTGCTGTTCTTCTTCATCACCATCGTTCAGTTCGGCTGATTGGCCTGAACCGATGTCCGTTTCCCGCAACCTCCGCACTGCGCTGATCGCCGGGACGGGCGCGCTGGCGATGCTGGGGCTGGGCTTCGCCTCGGTGCCGCTTTACCGCCTGTTCTGCCAGGTCACCGGTTTTGGCGGCACCACCCAGCGCGTCGGCGAAGCCCAGGCCGCGACGGTCAAGGTATCCGGCCAGACCATCTCGGTGCGCTTTGACGCCAATGTCGAGGCGGGGATGCCGTGGAAGTTCTCACCCAGTCAGGTCACCCAGGATCTGGCGATCGGCGCGCGCAAAATGGCGTTCTATCGCGCCGAGAACCTCAGCACCAAGGCCGTGACCGGGGTCGCCAGTTTCAATGTCGAGCCGGCCCAGGCGGGGATCTACTTCAACAAGATCCAGTGCTTCTGCTTCGAACAGCAGACCCTGCAGCCAGGCCAGGCGGTCGACATGCCGGTGATCTATTTCGTCGATCCCAAGATCCTCGACGATCCCGAAGCCCGCGACATCGAGCAGATCACGCTGAGCTACACTTTCCACGTCTCCGCCGATCAATCGGAAGCGTTGAAACCGGGCGCAAAGGCACTGGACCCGGCGCAGGCGGCGCGATAAGGGCGGGGCGAATTTCTTGCCGGCGGGCGTTTCGCCGGACCACGACCAGACGGGGACCATAAGGCAATGGCCGGAACCAAGAACCACGATTACCACATCCTGCCGCCCGACGTGGTGCCGCTGCTGACGATGCTGGGCGCGCTCAGCTTCACCACCGGCATGGTGCTGTTCATGCACGATCTGCCCGGCGGCGTTTTCGTTCCGTGGCTGGGCATGGCGTTGCTGCTGGCGGCGATGTTCCAGTGGTTTTCCAAGATCATCGCCGAGGCGCATGCCGGCGATCACACTCCGGTGGTGCAGCTGCACCAGCGTTACGGGATGATCCTGTTCATCGCTTCGGAAGTGATGTTCTTCGCCGGCTGGTTCTGGGCGTTCTTCGATTTCGCGTTGTTCCCGAACGAATTGGCTGAAGTAGTTGGCGGGCAGTTCCCGCCCAAGGGGATCGAAGCGGTGATGGACCCGTTCGATCTGCCGCTGCTCAACACGCTGATCCTGCTGTGCTCGGGCACCACGGTCACCTGGGCGCACCACAGCCTGATCCACAATGACCGCGACGGCCTGAAAAAGGGTCTGTGGGCAACGATCCTGCTCGGCCTGCTGTTCACCTCCATCCAGGCCTACGAATATGCCCACGCCCCGTTCGAATTTGGCGGCAATACCTATAGCTCGGCCTTCTACATGGCGACGGGCTTCCACGGCTTCCACGTGATCGTCGGCACGATCATGCTGATCGTCTGCCAGTGGCGCGCCTACCAGGGGCACTTCACCCCCAAGCAGCACTTCGGCTTCGAAGCGGCGGCGTGGTACTGGCACTTCGTCGATGTGGTCTGGCTGTTCCTGTTCGTCGCTGTCTATATCTGGGGCGGATGGGGCGCACCGATCCACTGATGCCGGATCGCGGCAACCTAACCGAAGGGCAGCCCGGGATCGAGTCAACTCCAGGAATTTTTGGGGCTGCCCTTTTCGGTCTCTGCCCGCAGTGCGGCGCCAAGGGCCTGTTCGACGGATTGACCCGTTTCGCGCCGCGTTGCCGCGCCTGTGGGCTTGATTATGCGAAGTTCAACGTCGGTGATGGCCCGGCGGCGTTCCTGATCATGGTGATCGGGGCCGCGGTGGTGGGGCTGGCGCTGTGGGTCGAATTCCGCTTCGATCCGCCGATCTGGGTTCACATCGTGCTGTGGGCGCCGGTGATAACCTGCGCAACGCTGGCCGGGCTCAGGATTACCAAGGCGGCGCTGCTCGTCACCGAGTACCAACGCAACGCCCGCGAGGCAACCGGCGAGGATCTCCGCAAGGACCCTTCGACAGGCTCAGGGTGATCGGATGAAGCGACGGATACCGATCATCCCGACACTGGTCGTTTTTGCCGCAGTAGCGGTGATGATCGCGCTTGGCCTGTGGCAGCTTGACCGGATGGCGCAGAAAGAGGCGCTGCTGGCACGCTATGCTGCGGCTCAGACGATGAGCTCAGAGGTTGAGTGGCCGCGCGATCCCGCGGGATTTGACACAGTTCTGTTCCGCCATGCCCGGATCGTCTGCCTGAGCGCGAGCGCTGACCGCCCCATGGCCGGGCGCAACGCCGAAGATCAGGCCGGCTGGGCCCATGTCTTTGCTTGCGATCTTGGCGACGGACGCAAGGCCGATGTGGTCATGGGCTGGTCGAAACGGCCTAGTTCGGTGACCTGGGCCGGCGGCGAAGTTGGCGGCGTGATCGCGCCGGGCGGACGGCTGGTGGTTGACCAGCCGCTCCCCGGTCTTGAAGCCAGCGCTCGCCCCGATCCGCGTGACGTACCCAACAACCACTGGTCCTACGCCGCGCAATGGTTCCTGTTCGCCCTGACTGCGCTGGTGATCTACGCTCTGGCGCTGCGCAAGCGGCTGCGGGAATAGAGGGTTCACACGAAGACATGAAGCCACGAAAGGGTCCCTTCTGGCCGCAGGC
>JANOGS010000091.1:0-4414 GCA_031414115.1 Novosphingobium sp.
GTAGGCTTCTTCAGAGAGCAGCGCATCGAGAAACCGGCCGCCGTGCTCGAGTGCGGACTCGGTCTCGAACAAGGGCGAGACATCGACCTTGCCGGCGATCCCGAACAGCTGGGCGAAGTAGAGCGCGGCGAGCACCGTGGTGGGCTGCTCGCATTCGGCGACCAGCATCCGGATTGGGGCGTCAGAATCGACGTGGCGCAGGATCTGCGCCATCGCCAGGAACTGGCGCACCGCGGTCGAATTCTCGATCGCCAGCGCGGCGAAGTTGGAGCGCAGCGGCTTGGCCTCGGCCAGCAGCTCGCGCATCCGCATCAGCGCCGCCTGGCTGCCGAGATCGAGCTTGCCGCTGGGATCGATCCGCCGCCGGATCGCGTTCTGGAGCTGGCTGGCGTTCACCCGGAAGTGGATCCAGCCCATGCCGAGGCCGTCGGCGCGCATCGCGGCGGCGGCGATCAGGAGGCTTTGAGCATCTGCCTCGTCAGCGGTCGCAGCCATTGTCTCGAGCCCGGCGATCACTTCGCCGAGGCTGGTGAGCTTGTCGGGATGATCGGCGGTGAGGGCATTGGCGGCAGCGGAGAGATCGGCGGGATCGGACAGGTCGGCAGCGAAGCGTCCTGCCATGGCAACAGCCTGCGCCTGGGCGCGGGCGAGCTGCGCGGCAAACTCGGGCGCGATGTCGCCAAGCATCGCGGCATAGCGCGCCAGCCGTTCGGCCTTCTCCGCCAGGCGATAGCGCAGCGAGGTCGCCCACGAGATGTCGGTACGCCCGTCCATGTCGTAGCCGACCCAATGGGCGAAGCGCAGCGGCAGCGGGTTGAGCTTGCGCCACTCGTCCGGCCAGTGCTGGCGGGCCTGTGCGAACAGCGCGCCGTTGATCGCATCGCGCGCGGTCTGCGCCCGGGCCAGCGCCGCCATTGCGTCCTCATGCTCGCTATCGAGCGTGATCGTATCGCGGGCGTGCGGGGCGATGCAGGCGGTTCCGGCGCCGATCTCGCCCGAAGAAGCCGCGTCCGCCACCGCCGCAGACTGCGCGCGGGTGAGCAGGAAGGTTGGGTGCGCGGTGAAGACCACGTGGACCAGCGGATCGCGCCACTTGGCGGCGAAGCTCTCGAAATCATCGGCTTCGGCGAGCGCGGCAATCCGCTTGATGCTTGCCGTTATATCGACCGGCGCGACCAGCCGTTCGAGCCGTCCGGCCCGCGCTAGCAGCCCGTCGCATTCGAGCTCGGCGACCAGCGCGGCGATGTCGTTGAGGCTCAGCTCGCCACTCTCGATCCGCCGCGACAATTCCAGGCTGAGCTGGAACACCGGGTTGAACAGCGGGGTTTCGGCGGTGCGGGGGTGCAGCGCCTCGAGGCGGTCGGCGAGTTCCCCCGCGAGGCTCATTGCCCCAGCGCCGCGGCTGCGCGCGCCGCCGCCTCGATCGCGGCCACGTCCGGCGCGCCCTTGGCCACCAGCCAGCTGCCGCCGACGCAAAGCACCGCGTCGAGCCCCAGCCAGTCGGGCGCGGTGGCGGCGGTGATCCCTCCGGTCGGGCAGAACCGGGCCATGCCGAACGGCGCGGCGATGGCTTTGAGTGCCGGGATCCCGCCATTGGCTTCGGCCGGGAAGAACTTGAACCGGTCGAGCCCGAGATCGAGCCCGCGCATGATGTCGGACGAAGTTGCGGTGCCCGGCAGGAACGGCACTCCTGCTGCAATCGCCGCCTTGGCGAGGCTGTCGGTCAGCCCCGGCGAGACAATGAATTCAGCGCCGGCCTCCAGCGCATCGTCGAGCGCGTGTTCGTTGAGCACGGTCCCCGCGCCGACAATCGCGCCGGGCACCTGTTTCATCGCGCGGATAACCTCAAGCGCGCTTGAGGTACGCAGAGTAACCTCCAGAACCGGCAGGCCGCCCGCAACCAGCGCCCGGGCGATCGCTGCGGCATGGGCAGCATCCTCGATCACCAGCACCGGGATCACCGGGGCCTTGCGCATCAGGGTTTCGATCGGGCTCACTGGGCATGCTCCATGGCAAAGGCCGCCGCCGCGCCGAACAGGCCGGGCTGGGGATGGGTGATCAATTTGACCGGTATGGCCGCCATGAATTCCACGTAGCGACCTTTGGCGGTGAACCGGTTGGCAAAGCCTGAGCGCAACAAAGTGTCCTTGATCCGAAGCCCCAGTCCGCCCGCGATGGCGACCCCGCTGGCACCCTGGGCCAGCGCGATATCGCCGGCGAAAGAGCCGAGCGAGAGGCAGAAACGGTCGACTGCGGCGGCGGCGAGGCTGTCCTCGCCCGAGGTCCCCAAACCCCACAAGGCGCGGTCATCGGCCGGCTGGATCGCCCGGCCTTCCATCGCTGCCAGGGCTTCGTAGATGTCGACCAGGCCGGGGCCCGATACTACCCGTTCGGCCGAAACCCGGCGATAGCGTTGCCGCAGCCGGGCGAGGATCGCATCCTCGATGCTGTCGAGCGGGGCAAAATCGATGTGCCCGCCCTCGGTCGCCTGGACCCGGTAGCCACCGGTGCCGTCGCGCCACAGATGGGCGACGCCCAGCCCGGTGCCGGGTCCGACGATCGAGATTGTTCCGCTGGCGGGCAAGGGCCGCTCGGGTCCGGTCAGGTGGACGAAATGGGCTTCGTCGGCACAGGCCACAGCATGGCCGACCGCACCGAAATCATTGATCACGGTGTAGCGCGCGACGCCCAGTTTCTCCGGGATCAGCGCTGGCCGGATCACCCAGGGATTGTTGGTGAAGCGGATTACCTCGCCCCCGACTGGCCCGGCTACTGCGATTCCCACGGCATCCGGCAGTTTGCCACCCTGCATCCGCGCGAAATCCTCCCAGGCGGTCTGGAAGCTGGCATGGTCGCGGGTATGAAGCGTGACCGGCTCGTCCAGCTCGATTGCGCCATCTGCCGCCACGCGGGCAAGGGCGAAGCGTGCGTGGGTGCCGCCGACGTCAACCGCAACCAGGTCCACGCTCACAGCCCGGCCCCCGCCAGCATCGCCGATGCGCCCGCCTCGGCGCCATCGGCATGGGCGCGCAGCATCGCGAACAATTCGCGGCCCATGCCCATCTCTGCCTGCGGCGGCGCGGCAGGCTGGCGCACGGCAAGATCCGCCTTGACTTCCAGACTGCCGTCATGCCCGCACAGCCGGATCACATCGCCGTCCTGCACCCGCGCGAGCGGTCCGCCGCCCAGCGCTTCGGGGGTGACATGGATCGCTGCCGGAACCTTGCCCGAGGCACCGCTCATTCGCCCGTCGGTAACCAGCGCCACCTTGAAGCCCTTGTCCTGCAGCACGCCCAGCGGCGGGGTCAGCTTGTGCAGTTCGGGCATGCCGTTGGCGCGCGGGCCCTGAAAGCGGACCACCACCACCACGTCGCGGTCAAGCTCGCCAGCCTTGAACGCGGCCTGCACCGCCTCCTGGCTGGCGAATACCCGCGCCGGGGCTTCGATCGTCCAGCGCGCCGCTTCGACCGCGCTGGTCTTGAACGTACCGCGGCCGAGATTGCCGGTGACCAGCCGCATTCCGCCATCGGGGAGGAACGGGGAGGCGGCAGGGGCGAGGATGCTGTCATCGCCGCTTTCCACAGGGGCCGGGCGCCAGGTCAACGCTTCACCATCGAGGAACGGCTCATCGGCATAGGCGGCCATTCCGCCTTCGGCCACGGTCAGCACGTCGCCATGCGCAAGGCCCGCATCAAGCAGTTCGCGCACCACATAGCCGATCCCCCCGGCGGCGTGGAAATGGTTCACGTCGGCAGCGCCATTGGGATAAACCCGCGCGATCAGCGGCACCGCGGCGCTGAGTTCGTCGAGGTCCTGCCAGTCGATCTGGATTCCCGCGGCCCGGGCCATCGCCGGAATATGGATCGCGTGGTTGGTCGAGCCGCCGGTGGCGAGCAGCCCGACGGCGGCGTTGACGATCGCCTTCTCGTCCACCATTCGCCCCATCGGGCGGTAGTCCGAACCCTCGCGCCCGATCGCGGCAAGGCGGTGCACTGCGGCGCGGGTCAGCGCGGAACGCAGCGGCGTGTTCGGCGGCACGAATGAGGCGCCCGGCACGTGCAGCCCCATCAGCTCCAGCATCATCTGGTTGGAATTGGCCGTGCCATAGAAGGTGCAGGTGCCGGGACTGTGATAGCTGGCGCTCTCGCTTTCGAGCAGGTCGGCGCGGGTCGCCTTGCCCTCGGCGTAGAGCTGGCGGACTTTCTGCTTGTCCTTGTTGGCGAGGCCCGAAGGCATCGGCCCCGACGGCACGAACACTGCCGGCAGATGGCCGAAACGCAGCGCGCCGATCATCAGTCCCGGCACGATCTTGTCGCAGATGCCGAGCAGCGCCATGCCGTCGAACATCGCATGGCTCATCGCCACCGCCGTCGACAGCGCAATGGTGTCGCGGCTGAGCAGCGACAGTTCCATG
>JANOGS010000092.1:0-16573 GCA_031414115.1 Novosphingobium sp.
GGTCTCGGAGATGGAAGGCCGCTCCAAGGTTGGTCCGCTCACCCTGATTCCGGCGATGGGCGAAATCGCCCAGGGCATGGTCCGCGATGTGCTCAACGCCTATGCCGCGCGCGATGCCGAGCTGGCAATCGAAGTGATCGCGCGCGACGAAAAGCTCGACAATTTCTACGACAGCCTGTTCCGCAACCTGGTCTCGCACATGATGGAAAATCCGGCGACAATCTCGACGAGCGCGCAGCTGCTGTTTGTCGCGCGCAACCTCGAACGGGTTGGCGATCATGCCACGAACGTCGCCGAGATGGTCTATTTCGCCGCCACTGGCCTGTACCACCACGCCCGCGAACTGCCAGGCGGAAGCAAAGAGTAATCCCATGCAAGCCAAAGTACTAGTTGTCGAAGACGATGCCGCGCTGGCCGAACTGCTGCAGTGGCACCTGGCGGGTGAAGGTTACCGGGTGAGCATCACCGGCGACGGCGAAGAGGCCATGCTGCTTGCCATCGAAGATGCCCCGGACCTGATCCTGCTCGACTGGATGATCGAGAACCTGCCCGGGATCGAGGTCTGCCGCCGCCTGCGCAAGGACAAGGACACCGCCCGGATCCCGATCCTGATGCTGACCGCGCGGGGCGAGGAAGAAGACCGGATCCGCGGCCTCAAGACCGGGGCTGACGACTATGTGACCAAGCCGTTCAGCCCGCGCGAACTGCTCGCCCGGGTCGAAGCGCTGCTGCGCCGCAGCCGCCCGGCGCTGGCCGGCGAGACCCTGCGCTTCGGCGATCTCGAGCTCGATCCCGCCGCGCACCGGGTCCGCCGCGACGGCACCGCGATCAAGCTGGGGCCGACCGAGTTCCGCCTGCTGCGCCACTTCATGGAAAAGCCCCGCCGGGTCCATTCGCGCGCCCAGCTGCTTGATGCGGTGTGGGGCCACGATAACTCGATCGACGAGCGCACGGTCGATGTTCACATCCGCCGCCTGCGCCTGGCGATCACCCCGCCGGGCAAGCCCGATCCGATCCGCACCGTTCGCAGCGCCGGCTATGCGCTCGACGACGGGCGAATCTGATCCATTCTACTTGCGTGGAAGCAACACCGGCCTGCTCCCGTGCCGATGTTGCTCTGTTTCAGTCTTACTCAAACAGACTGCAAAGTGCCTCAGCGCGGGGCCATGCGGATCGCGCCGTCAAGCCGGATGCATTGCGCGTTGAAATAGGAATTGCGCACCAGTTCCAACGCCAGGCTGGCGAATTCCTCTGGCTTGCCAAGCCGCTTGGGGAACGGCACCGAGGCGGCCAGGCTGTCCAGCACTTGCGGTTTGGCCCCCAGCATCAGCGGGGTGGCGAAGATCCCGGGCATGATCGAATTGACCCGGATCCCAAGATCGGCAAGGTCGCGCGCCATCGGCAGTACCAGACCGTTGACCCCCGCCTTGGCCGAACCATAGATCACCTGGCCGATCTGACCGTCCTGCGCCGCAACCGAGGCGGTCAGGGTGATGCAGCCGCGCTCGCCGTCGTCGAGCGGTTCAAGCCCGGCCATGCCTTCCGCGGCATGGGCTGCAAGGCGGAAAGAGGCGACCAGAATGCCCTGGACACCGTATTCATAATCCTCGGTCGGCAGCCGCTTGAGCTTGCCTGCATCCTTGTCCCAGGCAAGGGTCTTGCCGCGGCGCGAGGTCATCGCGCAGTGGACCAGCACTCGCTCCTGCCCGTGCGCGGCGCGAGCCGCTTTGAAGCCGGCGACGACCGATTCCTCGCTGGTGATGTCAACCTTGCAGAACAACCCGCCGATCGCCTTGGCCGCCGCTTCACCTGCCTCCTCGTTGACGTCGAATATGGCGACTTTCGCGCCCGCGGCGGCGAGCGCTTCGGCAGTGGCCTTGCCCAGGCCCGAGGCGGCACCGGTGACGATGGCGGCAGTGGACTTGTCGATAATCATGGCTCTTTGCTCCTCAGGCCAGCATGCCGGCAAGGCGCTGGCGCATGATGGTTTCGGCATCGGCGACGATGCGGTTGATAAGTACTTCGCAGGTCGGCAGGTCGCGAATCAAGCCCTGGACCATCCCCGCCCAGAACACGCCCTTGGACATGTCGCCGGTCTTGAGCATATCGCGGCCAGCTTCACCCGCGACCAGCTCCTTGACGTCGGCGAAGGTTGCCTCGGGCACCGCAAGGCGCCGCGCGACCTCTTCGGAAACTGCGCTGCGCCCGACCCGTGCAGTGTTCTTGAGGCTGCGAAAAATAAGCACCGAACCGCGCTCGTCATTGTCGAGATAGGCTTGCTTGACGTTCGCGTGGATGGGCGCCTCGGCAGTCGCGCAGAACCGGGTGCCCATGTTGATCCCGTCGGCCCCCAGCGCCAGCGCCGCAGCGAGGCCGCGGCCATCGCCGAACCCGCCGGAGGCGAGCATCGGGATCTTGATCTTGTCCGCCGCTGCCGGGATCAGGATCAGCCCGGGGATATCGTCCTCGCCAGGGTGCCCGGCACACTCAAAGCCGTCGATCGAGATCACGTCGCAGCCCGCTTTCTCGGCCGAGACGGCGTGGCGCACCGCGGTGCACTTGTGCAGGATGACGATCCCGTGGGGCTTCAACTGTTCCCAGATCTCGCGCACCGCGGGGGTACCCGCAGTCTCGACGATCTTGATGCCCGAATCGATGATCGCCTGGGCATAGGCCTTGTAGTCGGGCGAATTGATCGTCGGAAACACGGTCAGGTTCACGGCAAAAGGCTTGGAAGTCATACCCCGACAGCGTTCGATCTCGGCGCTGAGCGCTTGCGGACTGGGCTGGGTGAGCGCGGTAAGGATGCCAAGCCCACCGGCGTTGGAAACCGCGCTGGCGAGTTCGGCGACGCCTACACCCTGCATTCCGCCCTGGACAATCGGATGCTCGATCCCGAGCAGTTCAGTAATGCGAGTCTTGATTGCCATGAAACGGGTCCAGTCTCAGCCCTGGTTGCGGCGATTCCGGTTCGGCCGGAAACGCCCTGCGGATGCAGTTAACCGTTCGATTAAATCACCAGGATCGATCCGGCAAGTGGGCCCAGGCGTGTCGCCAGGCAAAAGCGCGACCAAGTCGCAGCACGGTTGCGCCCGAGCCAATTCCAAGCGAACAAGGCCCGGCAAGCAAGGGAGCGCTGCAATGTTGGATCCTCTGTTCGATTTCACCGACAAGGTGGTGCTGGTCACCGGCGGCAGCCGCGGCCTCGGCTACCAGATGGTCAAGGCCTTTGCGGAGCGCGGGGCGGACGTGATCATCGCCAGCCGCAAGCTGGAGAAGTGCGAAGAGGTCGCCCAGGAATGCCGCGCGCTTGGCCGCCGGGCAATGGCCCATGCGATGCACGCCGGGCGCTGGGCCGACTGCGACGCGCTGATCGAGGCGGTTTACGCCGAGTTCGGGCGGGTCGACGTGCTGATCAACAATGCCGGAATGTCGCCCGCCTGCCCCAGCCACGAAATGCCCGAAAGCCTGTTCGATTCAGTGCTCAATCTCAACTTCAAGGGCCCGTTCCGGCTCGCCAGCCAGATCGGCCACCGGATGAGTCAGGGAGAAGGTGGCTGCATCATCAACCTCAGCTCGATCGCTTCGTTGCAGGCCGCCCCGCAAGTGGTCCCCTATTCGGGCGCCAAGGCCGCAATCAATGCCATGACCGTTTCGCTGGCAGCCGAATATGCCCCCAAGGTCCGCGTCAACACGCTTTGCCCGGGCCCGTTCCTGACCGACATTGCCCTCGCCTGGGAAGAAGAGAAGCGCGAAGTTCAGCCGGTCATGCTGGGCCGGCCGGGCTACCCTGAAGAGATCGTCACCGCCGCGCTGATGCTGGCCAGCCCAGCATCGTCCTATACCACCGGGGCGCTGGTCAGAATCGATGGAGGCGGACGATGAGCGAGGCCCTGGTCAGGTTCGAACTGGACGGCGCAATCGCCACGCTAACGCTCAATCGCGCCAATAAACGCAATGCGCTCAACCTCGCGCTGTGGGGCGAGCTTGACGCGCATCTCGCCGCGATCGAGGCAGCGGGCGAGGCGATCGCGGTGGTGGTATTGCGCGCGGATGGCGCGGTGTTCTGTGCGGGCAACGACCTCAAGGAGCGCGGAATCGCGGCGCCATCGCCCCACTACCGGGCCACGATCGTCTCGCGCCTCGCCGCGCTGCCGCAGCCGGTAATCGTCGCGGTCCAGGGTGGGTGCTACACTGGTGGGCTCGAGCTGGCTCTGGCCGGAGACATCATTGTGGCGGGGGAAAGCGCCGTTTTCGCCGACACCCACGGTCAGTTCGCGCTGGTCCCGATCTGGGGGATGAGCCAGCGCCTGCCGCGCCGGGTCGGGCAATGGAAGGCCCGCGAGATGAGCTTCACCGGGCTGCCGGTCTCGGGTGCAGACGCGGCGCGGATCGGGCTGGCCAATCATTGTGTGGCGGACGGCGACCTGACGGCCAAGACCCGCGAATTGGCCGCAGCGATCGCTGCGCAAAGCCGCCATTCGGTGTTCGCCTACAAGCGGCTCTACACCCAGCAGGCCGACCTGCCACTGGCGGCCGGGCTGGCACACGAGGTGTTCAACACCGCCGGCGTAGGGCCGGATTTCGCTGAGCGTATCGCCGGCCGGTTCGGTTAGCGATCCGCCCCGCCGCCAAGTCGCGCGGCAATGTAGCGGCGGATATCGAGGCTGTAGTCCTCGATCCCCAGATACCAGCCGTGCTCGTGGATCCGCGAGGAAATCCCGCGCTGAACCCGTTCGCAGACCGCCCAGTCCTGGCGGTTGACCAGCTCCCAGAAATCAACCGCGTCGGCGGGATCGAAATCGCTCCGTGCCATTTCGTCCTTGTGGAACAGGAAGCGGCACTCGATCCGGGTCCGGTCGACCGCCAGTGGCCAAAGCAGGAAGGCGGCAGCGTGATCGCTCGAGACGCTGAACATCAGGTTCGGATAGATCAGCTCACCCTTGTGGCGGACCTTCTCCTCCTCGCTCAGACCGGGGAAGAAGGCGCGAGAGGTGGTGCCGCTGGCGGTGTAGGTGGTGGCACCTTCGCGATGAGGAATGCCCAGCTCCCAATCGAGATGGCTGCCGCCATCCTTGCGGAATTCGGGGACGATCTCGCACAGTTCGGGGTGGACCGGACCGCAGTGGTAGCACTCGTTGTAGTTCTCCAGGATCAGCTTCCAGTTGGCTGCGACATCATAGCTCAGCACCGGCCCGGTGCGCAGGTCCTCGAGCGGATAGTTGGCCAGCCGCCGCGGCGCGTCACCCAGGGCGACGGCAATATCGGGCGCTCCAACCGGAGTGAGGTTGAGGAAAATGAAGCCGCCCCAGGTGGCAACCCCGACCGGGTGGAGGTTGAATGCAGCCTTGTCCAAGCCTCCGCCAGTGCCCGGCGCGGCCAGCAGCTCGCCGTCGAGACCATAGGCCCAGCCGTGATAGGGGCAGCGGATCACCCCGCCGATCACTCCGCCGGGCAGTTCCAGCCCCCACTTGGCATCGTTACCCGGATCGCAGATCCGCGAACCGCGGTGGCGGCAGACGTTGTAGTGCGCGCGCAGCTCTCCCGCTTTAGTGCGGACCAGCAGCACGCTCTCTCCGATCAGTTCGATCACCCGGTGGCTGCCCGGCTCGGCCAGATCCTCCTCGCGACCCACGCACATCCACTCGCGGATGAAGATCGCGGATTGCTCGGCTTCCCAGGCGGCCCGGGTAACGTATGCGCTGCTCGGCAGCGATTTCTCCAGCCCGGTTCCCGCAGTCATCGGTGTCCTCGCGATTGCCCGGTTGCCACCCTAGGCTGATCGTGCGACCCCTTAAAGCACAAGATCGGGGGATCATGCGATGCGCGAAGCCGAGCCCGTAGCCCATCCGCCCCGGGTGATGGGCTTTGCCGACGTCGCGCTGTTCTACATCGTCACCGGCATCTCGCTGCGCTGGATCGCCACCGCAGCGGCCGCCGGACCGGGATCACTGCTGGTCTGGCTGGGGGCGTTCCTGTTTTTCTATATTCCGCTGGCCATGGCGGTGCTTGAACTGTCCTCGCGTCATCCCGACGAGGGCGGGCTCTATGCCTGGTCGCGGCGCCAGTTCGGCGATCTGGCCGGGTTCCTGGCGGGCTGGTGCTATTGGACCAGCAACCTGCCCTATTTCCCGGCGGTGTTCTATTTCGCGGCGAGCAACGCGATCTTCATCGGCGGCAGCGACTGGTTGTGGCTGAACGATTATCCGGCGTTTTTCATGGCTTTCGCCTTCGCCGCGCTGGCGCTGATCTCGTGGCTCAACATAGCGGGCCTCAAGCACGCCCGCTGGCTGCACAATATCGGCGCTTACGGAATGTGGCTGCCGGTCGCGATACTCGCCCTGCTCGCGGTGCTAAGCTGGTTCCGCTACGGCTCGGCCACCGAGTTCAGCGCCGCGACCATGGCCCCCAGTTTCGAGCTCAAGCATATGCTGTTCTGGGCCTCGCTGGCATTCGCCTTTTCGGGCTGCGAGACCGCCTCGTTCATGAGCGAGGAGATCAAGGAGCCGCGCCGGACGATCCCGCGCGCGCTGGTGGTTTCGGGCGCGGTGGTCGCCTCGTGCTATATTCTTGGCACGATTGCAGTGCTGGTGATCCTGCCTGCGGGCGAAGTCGATGCGATGTCTGGACTGCTCCAGGCGGTCACCACCGCAGCGCAGCGGCTCGGCTGGCTGTGGCTGGTGCCGGTGACCGCGCTGCTGATCACGCTTGGCAATCTCGGCGCAGCGGGCGGCTTCCTTGCCGCCACTTCGCGGATTCCCTTCGTCGCCGGGATCGACCGCACCCTGCCCCCCGCCTTTGGCAAGCTCCATCCCAAATACGGCACCCCGCACATCGCTATCCTGACCCAGACCGTGCTGGGCGGGCTGTTCGTGTTCCTGGGGCAAGCCGGAACTACCGTCAAAGGTGCCTACGACGTGCTGGTGAGCATGGGCATCATCACTGCCTTCGTACCGTTCCTGTTCGTGTTTCTGGCGCTGATCTCGGTCCAGAAGGAGGAAGCGCGCGCGGAAACCATGCGGATCCCCGGCGGTCGCCCGGTGGCGATCGTGCTTGGCGGCATCGGCCTGGTGGTAACCGCTTGCGCTATCGGCCTGGCGATGATCCCGGCCGCCGACGAGCCCAACAAGCCGCTCGCGGTCGCCAAGATCATTGGCTTGACCGCTATCCTGATCGGCGCCGGCTGGGCGGTGTTCGTCAGTTCGCGGCGCAAAGCGAGAAGTTAAGCGCAGCCGCGCCGCTTCAAGGCCGGTAGAGCAACCGCCCGCCTGACTGCGGCAATTGACAGCATGCAAATCCGTTGTTTCCCGGAACCAATCGGCTATTCTGGCGAAAATCGACAACGAGGAGAGCGCCCATGCCCAATGTCCACGTTCCCGATGCCCATGCCGACAATCCACTGGGCTATGTCTGGGGCAATTTCTCGCCAGAGATTGGCGCCGGTGCGCGCAGCTATATCAACGCGGTCTACACCAAGTCGCTGCTCTCTATGCGGGAAATGGAAGCGGCACGGATGCGCACCGCGCAGATCAACGGCTGCGAGCTGTGCATGGATATGCGATCGGATCGCGATCTGGCCGGGTTCCTCGAAGGCGCCGGCATCGATCCGCGACTCGCGGTTAGTTCGCGCGGCGATCCGGTGCCCGATGAGCAGTTCTATCGCGAGGTTGAGCACTGGAAAAGCGCCGACTGCTTCTCTCCGCGCGAGCGGCTGGTTATCGAGTTTGCCGATCGGCTGGGCGCCGCGCCCAAGACGATCAAACACGATGAAGCGCTGTGGGCCGAGCTGCACGCGCATTTCAGCGATGCCGAGATCGTCGACATGACTTTCTGCATTGGTGCCTGGATGGCCTTGGGACGGCTCACGCACGTGCTCGATCTTGATAGCGTCTGCTTGCCGGCGATGCGGCCGCAAGCGGCTTGAAGCGACCGCCGCGCAGCTTTGAGGATCTGCGCCTGGGCGAACGCCGCGAATCGTCCAGGCGGACCGTCACCCAGGCCGAGATCATCGATTTCGCGCGTCAGTATGATCCGCAGTGGTTTCACAGCGATGTCGATCGGGCCAAGGCATCCCATTTCGGCGAAGTTGTGGCCAGCGGGGTGCATATCCAGGCGCTCTGGCGGCAGCTCGATCACGAGATCAACGGCGACATCGATTTCGTCTGCGGCGTCGGGTTCGATGACTACCGGCTCAAGACCGCCTTGCGGCCAGGGGACACGGTTTACGTCACTTCGGAGATCACCGCACTGACCCCATCGCAGAGCGGCAAACCGCGCGGCACCGCGATCACCCGCTATGCGATGTTCAATCAGACCGGCGCGGTGGCGGTCAGCTTCACCAGCATCAACCTGGTCTATACCCGGGGAGCGAGCGGCAGAAACTGATCGATCAGTCCGTCGGCATCGTTCCGTGCGCGCGCCATCGCGGCATTAACCGCAGGTTCCGGTCCAAAGGTGCCAGCCACCCGCACCGCGTGGATATCGGTAACTCCGATAAAGCCCAGCCAGGCGCGCAGGTAGGTCAGCTGGAAGTCCAGCCCCTCGATTTCGGGATTCGATCCGAACGGCATCGCGCTGGCGGCAACCACGATCGCCCTGCGCCCGGCTGCCAGTCCCTCGACATTCCCCTCAGCATCATTGCGAAAGGCAATCTGCGGATGGGTGATCAGATCGATATAATGCTTGAGCCGGTAGGGCAGCCCGAAGTTCCACATCGGCACCGTGAACAGCCAGGTGTCGAACGACAGGAAGTGATCGGCAATGGCCCCCAACTGGGCCCAGGCCTGCTGCTGTTCGGGCGGCACCGGATCGCCCATCAACAAGCCATAGCGGCCCTCGATCGCGGCATGATCAAACGGCGGCAGATTGGCCTCGAACAGGTTAAGCCGCGAGACTTCCAGTGCGGGCGCCCTGCCCTGCAGGCCAGCCAACAGATGCAGGCCGATCGCCCCCGAGCGTGACCGCGCCCCACGCGGACTGGAATCGATGTGCAGCAATCGCTTCATGCGATTTCTGATTGCCTGCGTTTGAGCGCTCGCGCCAATAAAAAAGTCAGACATGATTGTTTTTTGACGGTGCGCTGCTAGACTGTCCGCAGACCTACTCAAAGGGGCGCGACGTTGGATTCGGTTGTCACGGAACGGATCAGGGAAGGCATGCGCTTCGAAACGTCGCGCACGGCGCCGCCCGAGGGATTTCCGAAGCTGGCCGACATCCCCGCCGGTCGCTACGTCGATTCCGAATTTCTGGCGCTGGAGGCCGAGGCGCTGTGGAAGCGCAGCTGGCTCTACGGCGGCCATCAGGATCAGCTGCCCGAACCTGGCAGCTGGTTCCTGACCCGCAATACCGGCGCGCCGATCGTAATCGTGCGCGATCTCGGCGGCACCATCCGCGCGTTCTACAACACCTGCCGCCACCGCGGCGGACCACTGGTCAAGGACGATGCCGGACAGAGCCGCGGTTTCATTTGCGGCTATCACGGCTGGAGCTACACGCTGGAGGGTGAGCTGGTGGCGGTTCGCGACAAGCGCGATTTCGTCGATCTTGACTTCGCCTGCCGCTCGCTGATCCCGGTCCGCTGTGAGAGCCTGGGCAGCTGGATCTTCATCAACGAAGACCCCGAGGCCGGTCCGCTGCTCGAGGCACTCGGCCCGGTCGCCGGCGAACTTGCGCAGTTTCAGCCCGAGAACCTGATGCTGATCGATTCGCGCGGCTATGACGTCGCCTGCAACATCAAGGTGCTGCTCGACGCGTTTCTGGAAGTCTATCACCTCAAGTCGATCCACGTGAACACGGTCGACCGCTTCCTCGATCATCGCGGCACCACGATTACCTTGTGGCCCGGCGGGCATTCGCGGATGACCACGCCGAACCGCCGGCCTGACTGGATCGATCCCGGCACCACGGGCATGCCGGTGATCCCGACGGTCACCGAGATGCCCCGCGACAACAACGTCAGCTACAACATTTATCCCAACATCGTCATGCCGCCCTCCGCTTCGGGCTTGCCGATGCTGGTGTTCTGGCCGCGCGGTGTCAACACGATGCGGATCGAATGTCACTGGTTTGGCCCGCGGGTCGCGCGGTCCGAACTGTCGCCGCTGTGGAAGACGCGGATCGAAAACTTCGAGCGGATCCTCTACGAAGACACGCAGTTTGCTCCGCAAATCCAGGAATCGGTCGAATCGCCCGGGTTCAAAGGCATTCCGCTCAACTATCAGGAACGGCGCATCTACCACTGGCACGAAGAGCTCGATCGGCGGATCGGCGCGAACCGCATTCCAGCGCATTTGCGTGTCGAACCCCTGCTTTCAGATTGGATCGAAGCAGTATGACCCTGCCCGATGTCAGCGCGGTGGATGTCCACCAGGGCCCGCAGTTCGGCTTTACCAATGCCGAACTTGCCGCACACCCGACTGTGTACCGCGACGACTTGCTGGCAGGCCAGACCGTCCTGATTTCAGGCGGCGCGACCGGGATGGGAAAGGCGATGGCCTTTCTCGCGGCCCGGCTGGGTGCGAACGTGGTGATCTGCGGCCGCACGGCGGAAAAGCTGGAAGCTACCCAGGACGCCATGGAACAGCTGCTCGGCAAGCGGCCGATGACCGTGCCGATGACGATCCGCGATCCGGATCAGGTCGAAGCGATGCTCGACGCAGTGCTCGAGCGCTTTGGCCGGTTGGATACGCTGGTCAACAATGCCGGCGGGCAGTTCCCCCAAGACGCGCTCAATTTCAGCCGCAAGGGCTGGCTGGCGGTGATGGACTTAAACCTCAACGGCACCTGGTGGATGATGCAGGAAGCGGCCAAGCGCTGGGTCGCCGCGGGTAAGCCGGGCAATATCGTCAACATAGTCGCCACAACCGAACGCGGCATGCCGCAAAGCGCGCACTGCACTGCGGCCCGGTCGGGCGTGCTCTATCTGTCGAAGACCGTCTCGACCGAATGGTGCCCGCACAACATTCGTGTCAACTGTGTCGCCCCTGGGATCGTCGAGACCGAGGGCTTTTCGGTTTATCCCGACGAAGCGTTGGAGCGGTTCCACCTCGCCAATCCGATGAAGCGGCGCGGCGATGCTTGGGATGTGGCCGAAGCGGTGATCTATCTCGCCGCGCCGTCGGGCAAGTTCATCACCGGCGAAGTGATCAATGTCGATGGCGGTCAGAACCAGTGGGGCGTGAACTGGCCTGCTGGAATTCCAGATTATTTCAACATCGGCGGAGCGGCCTGAACCTACTTCCCGCCCGGGGTGAACACCATCAGCAGGTTGCCGGGGCTGTGATAGTAGAGCCCGTAGCCTGAGTTCACCACGACATGGCCGCTCGAAATGGCCGCGCCAGGCCCGCTCATGCTGCCACCGTGGGCCATTGCGCCGGTGATCGTCTTGACCTCCTTGGTGGTTTCGACAGACCACAGCACCTTGCCGTTGCTGCTATCGTAAGCACGCAGGCGACCGTCGAGATGGCCGGCGAAGACCAGTCCGGGGATCGCGCTGACCGCAGAGGAAACCCCGGGATCGCAGTTCTTGCGGTCCCCGCAGACATTGTCTGCCAGGGCCTTCCAGAACACCCGCCCGGTGGCGCCATCGATGCCGTGGATCCCGGCGCCGCGCTTGGCCGCGTCATAGACCCGTGCGTCGCGGGTATCGGCCATGTCGTTGATCGGGACGTAGATCAGCCGACCCTGCGCGGCCATGCCGAAGTGAACCCCGCCCTGGGTCCCGCCGTGGCCCAGATTGGTCTTCCACAGCGGCTTGCCGCTGGCCGGATCGAGGCCGTAAACGTCTCCCGATTTCTGCCCGGCGACCACCATGGTCTTGCCGCCGCCGATCGGGACCACCAGGATCGAGGACGCAACATCGAGGTCCGGGCCCTTCTCTTTCGGGCAATTGTCATTGCCCATCATGCAGCCGACATTCCAGGCATCGCCGGCGGTGAGCTGCGAAACCCAGATCCGCTTGCCGGTTTTGGCATCAACCGCGAACACGGCATCGCTGTTACCATCGGCGGGGGAAGAGTAGTTTTCGCCCGAGCCGAAATACACCCGGCCAGTGGCGGCATCATAAGTCGGGCTGTTCCACACCGGCGCGCCCGAGGGGCCGATGATCTGGGTGCCGGCTTTGGTCTTGGCCCCGGCTGTCGGGGTTTCGGTGACGGTGAAGTGCTTCCAGCGCTGCTTGCCGGTGGCAAGATCGAGCGCCGCCACCGAGCCGCGGAAGGTGCAGCAGGCGTAGCCGGGATCAGCTGCGGCGGTGACCTCAAGGCTGGAGACGGGGACGAACAGTTGCCCGCCGCCCACCGTCGGGGTGCCGGTGATCGTGGCGTTGCCGTGATCGTCAACCTTGGTCATCCACACCAGTTTGCCGGTCATCGCATCGAGCGCATAGGCGCGCGCCAGAACATCGCCGAAGTAGAGCCGCCCGGTCGTGGCATCGGCAACCACCCCGCTGCGGATCTCGGCCGAGGCGCGGTAGCGCCAGCGGGTGCAGCCGGTCGCCAGATCGAGCGAGTAGACCGTGCCGTCCTGGCTGCCGACGAACACCGCGCCCCAGCCGATCGAAGGCTGCGAGCGGGCGCGGATCGCGGCGGGATAGGCCATGGCCCATTTGAGCTTGAGCTCAGGCACTTGCGCTTCGCTGAGGCCCGCGACCGAGGCCGGAGTGAAGCGGCGGTTGTCGTGCCCCCAACCGACCGCGGCAGGTGGCGAAGCCTGGTCAAACGCGGAATGGACGGCATCGCACATTGGCGGCTGTTCGGGCGGTTTGTAACTATCGAGCGGGGTACGGACCAGGTACTCGGCGATCTGCCGCCGTTCGACATCTGAGAGCTTGGCGGCCTGCGCAGACATGATCCCGCCGTTCATCGAGGCCAGGATCGCATCGGGTGCCATCATCTCCAACCAGACCTGCTGCGGCGCCTTGGGCACACCGCCGTTGTGACAGCCGGCGCAGTTGGCATCGAACAGGCCCTTGCCGGGGTGCTTGTCGACATCGATGGTCGGGCCGGAGCGCGATTGAAATTCGTCGGTGGAAGTGACGCGCTCGCCGCCGGCCTTGTCGGCTGAAGGCGCCTTGTCACAACCACCCAGCGCAAACGAAAGAAGGGACGCAGCCAGCCCCGCCGCGAGCCAGTTGCGTCCCTTGGTCATGCCGGCAATCCCTCGCCTAGAATTTCACACCGGCTTCCACCCCGTAATAGCGCGGCGGGCCATAGAGCGTGAAGGTCCACAGGCCGCCGACCACCTGGCTGGCGGTTTCATAGCGCTTGTCGCCCAGGTTCTTGCCGACCACACGGAACCAGTACTTGTCATCGGTTTCGGCGACGGTGATCGAGGCATTCATCAACGTCCGCGCGCGCAGGAAAGTGTTGTCGAGCGGGCTGGTGATCGACTGGGTGAACAGGTTGCGGCCGGTGTAGTTGATGTTGCCGTTGAAGGTCACCTTGAAGTCCTCGCTCAGCGGAACCGAGTAGGTCCCGTCGAGCGCCCACTGCCACTTGGGAGCACGGTCGAGCGGTGCCGTCGAAAGGTCGTAGCCCGCCGGGATCGGGGTGACATAGCGGCGATAGCCGGCATCCTGATAGCCTAGCACCCCGCGCAGGGTCAGGCCTTCGGTCGGGATCAATGTCGCTTCGGCCTCGATGCCCTTCACCCGGGCGCTGGCGGCGTTGAAGAACCGGGTAACCTGATTGGGTTGGCCGTTGACGGTGATCGGCACCACGATCTGCTTTTGCAGGTTGCTGTAATCGACCCAGAAGCCGGTGATGTTGAAGCGGCCGCGATTGTTCCAGAATTCAGACTTGAGGCCAATCTCATAGCTGTCGGCGGTTTCCGGCTTGGTCGCCGCGGCTGCCTGGGCAAAGGCGACCAGATCCTGAACGCCAGTGTCAGGGTCCGTGAACGGAGCGAAACCCCCGATCTGGTCGTTGAACCCGCCGCCCTTGAAGCCGCGCGAATAGGTGGCGTAGACGAAGACATCGTCGGTCGCCTGATAGGCTGCGGTGACCCGATAGGTCGGCTCGTTGTCGCTCGCCTTGACCGTGATCACGTTGGCCGGGAAATCATAGACGCTGGCGCCAAGGGCATCGGGGATCGTGATGCCAAAATCGAACCCACCGCCCAGCGCCGGAATGAAGGCTTGCTGGCGACCGCGCCAGGTCTTGCGTTCCCAGGTGTAGCGGCCGCCCACGGTGATGGTCAGTTGTTCGGTCGCCTTGAACGTGCCTTCGGCGAACACCGCCGTCGATTTGGCCTTTTGCGCATTGCACAGGATAAAGGGTGTGTCGTTCCAGGCGCCGAACGGCAGCGGACCGCCGGTCAGGTCAAGGAAGCCAAGGATCTGCGAAACGCAGAAATCGGTATTGTCGCGTTGATGAAACACCCCCCCGACAAAATCGAAATTGCCACCCAGATCGGAGGCGAAACGCAGTTCCTGCTGCCAGGTCTTGCGATTATCGTCGCGGGTCGCATCGAACAGCGACAGCACCGAGCCATCCGCCGCAACGGGCGCCTGCCCGGTATAGGTGCTGGGCAGGCGCGACTGCTGTTTGCGCCAGCCGGTGATCGACGTAAACGTCCCCATCCCGACATCGAGGTTCATGTTGAGGTAGATGCCGTCGACATTGACCCGGTGGCCTTCGTCCATCCGAAGCAGCGCGCCGGCCCGGTTGGTAACCCCGGCATTGAAGATCGGGTCAGAGTTTACGTTGCCTTGCGATCCGACGCCAAGCGCATCGAGCAGGAAGAACCGGGTCGCCGTACTGACCGGGGTTTCGTTGACCGGAGCCGGGCTTTCAGAACTGTCGCGGATCAACTCATACTGGAGCAGCGCGTCGAAATTGTCCGAAGGCTGCCACAGCAGCTTGGCGCGCATGTTGTACACGTCGGTGCCGCCAACCCGCTCGCCGTCGCCGCAGCCAGAACGACCGACGAATTTGTCGGTGGATGCGGGCAGCGGTGGCGTCAGGAAAGTTCCAACAGGACCGTAGCACGCCCCATTGCGCATATAGCCGTCCATGTACTCATAGCCGCCGACCAGCCGCAGCGCGAGTTGGCCTTCGATGATCGGGATATTGAGCGCGCCGTTGATCGAGGCGGTCTTGAAGCTGCCCAGGGTGCCTCGGATTTCGGCGCCGAACTTGTCGAGATCGGGGCGCTTGGTCTTGACGCTGACCGCGCCGCCGATTGCGTTCTTGCCGAACAGCGTGCCCTGCGGCCCGCGCAGCACTTCGACTTGCTGGACATCGAAGGTGTCGAGCAGCTGGGTCTGGACGCTGGGCACCACGAAATCGTCGTTCAGCACCAGCACCGAGGGTTCGTAGTAAACAATGATGTTGTTCTGCCCGACCCCGCGCATCGCGAAGCTGGCAGCGTTGAAGCCGGTGATCCTGGCGGCGGAGAAGTTGGGGACGAAGCTGGCGAGATCGCCAATGTTGTCCGGGCTGGATTGCTGGATGATCGTCTGGTCAACCGCAGAGATCGCGATCGGGGTAGACTGCAGGTTGGTATCGCGCCGGGTGGCGGTGACGACAATATCCGCCAGCCCGGCTTGATCGTCCTGCGCTTCCTGCGCGATGGCCGGCGCGGCCAGCGCCACTGCCAAACACGAAACTGCCGAACCTGCGATCTTTTTGCCGATGGTCATTTCAAGCTTCCTCCCATGGTACCGGCCGGGAATTCGCCTTCCCGATCCTCGCGCATGGTCAAGCTGACACATCTCCAAGTAACAATCAATCATGTCTGTTTTTTTCTAGGCGGTGTATGGTAACAGGGTCACAGCGACATCGGCGTTTGCAAGGCGCGCAATTCTTGGCATGATCGGGCAACCGGCACAGCCTTTGGAGAGGAAGCAAAGCTATGAATTTCATAGCGAAACACTGGAACATTCATATCGGTGCGCCGCATCCGTTCAACGATCGCGCGCCAGAGATCGACAACGGCACCGCGCGGCCCCAGCCGGCCCGCTATTTCGATAGGGGCTACCAGGCGGCGGAGTGGGAAAGGCTGTGGACGCAGACCTGGCTGCTCGCCTGCCCATCGAGCGCGGCGGCGGACCTGGACGCGCTCTTCCTCTCGATCCTCCGTCAGGTGGCGGCGGGCCTGCAGGCGGCCTCGGCCGCGCTCTTCGTGCGCGACGAGGGCGGACGCTACGTCTGCCGCGCCGCGACCGCCGGTGCGGCGCCGGGCACGTCCCTCGCGCCCGACGCGTTCGTGGTGACGCGGCTCCGCTCGCTCCAGATCCCGCTCGAGGTCGGCCCCGCCGACTTCGACGCCTGGGACCGCGCGCTCGAGGACGCGCCGCGGGCGCGCGCGGTGCGTACGATCGAGCGCCGGGCGCTGGAGGCGGTCGACGCTCGACTACTGGTGCCGATCCGCACGCGCGACCAGAACGTCGGCATCCTCGCGCTGGGGCCGCGGCCGGACACCGCCTTGAGCGCACCCCTGCGCGGCCTGCTCGGCTGGTCCGCCGGCCAGCTCGGCTTCGTGATCGAGAATGGGCGGCTCATCGAGCGCATGGTCGCGTCGGAGCGGCTGCGCCGCGAGCTGACGATGGCCGCGGGCGTCCAGCAGCGGCTCT
>JANOGS010000093.1:0-2993 GCA_031414115.1 Novosphingobium sp.
GCCCGAGCTGCTGCGGATCGGCTGGATCGATCAGGCTAGCGAGGAGGCCCGTAATCAGGTGCGCGCCAGCTTCAACTACCGCATGGTTGAAGTGGTGATGATGCTGTTGCTGCCGCTTCTGGCAGTGGCGCTGGCGGTGCCGCCCAAGCGCTCGACCTCGCCGCTCGGGGTGTTCGTATCAATCATAATGGTGGTCGCCTATCACAAGATCAACGAATACGGCCAGGCCGTCTCGGCATTGGGCAAAGTCTCGCCGTACCTGGCGCTGTGGGGGCCGTTCGTGCTGTTCGCGGTGCTAATCGTGTGGATGTACTGGCGGGTTGCCTATGTCCCCGGTGGCCAGGCGATCGGCGCGCTTGAGCGCTTCGTTGCGGTTGTTGGCAAGCTGCTCAAGTCGTTGTTCGAACGGCGCAAGCCGAAAGCGGGAGCCGCTTGATGCTGCTCGACTTCTTCCCCTCGCGGACGCTGACGCTGTATCTGGCCAAGCTGTTCATCACCCGGACCCTGGGGGTGTTGTTCCTGCTGGTGCTGATTTTGCAGATGCTCGATCTGCTTTCCGAAAGCGGCAAGATCCTGGCCTATCCGGGCAACGGCGAGGCCGAGCTGTGGCACTACGTTTCCTTGCGCACCCCGCAGCTGATCGCGCGGTTTCTGCCTTATTCGGTGCTGCTGGCGACGCTGTTCACATTCTGGCCGCTCAACCAGAACAGCGAAGTGATCGCGATGCGCGCTGCCGGGCTTTCGGCGCACCAGATCCTGGCGCCGCTGCTGGTCACCGCGGCGCTGGTTTCGCTGGTGTCGTTCGCTTTCAACGAACGAGTTGTGACCCGCGCTTCGGCGACGCTCAAATCGTGGGAAGCGGCGCAGTGGGGGCCGGTGCCCAAGGATTCGGGCACCCGCAACAACGTCTATCTGCGCGATGGCCCGCATATCCTGGCGGCCACGGCAGTGACCGGCAGCGGCGCGGCGACGCGGATGGTGGACGTCACCTGGTCACGCCGTGATGCCAATGGCATGGTCCTGGGGCAGGTCCGCGCCCCGCTCGCGACCTGGGCCAATCCCGGCTGGAAGCTCGAAAATCCGCGCGGTTTCAACGTTGCCGCGACCAAGCAGACCGCGCTCGCGCCGATGATCGTCGCCCCAGGCGTCACCCCGGACCAGGTCGCGATCAGCAAGGTCGATGCCGACCGTCAGAACATCTTCGAACTCAGCCGTTCGATCGCCGCGCTCAAGGCCTCGGGGCGGCGCACGGTCGAGCTTGAGGGCAAGTGGTGGCACAAGCTTTCGGGGCCGCTGTCGGCGCTGCTGATGCCGCTGCTCGGCTCGGTCGCGGCCTTCGGTCTCGCCCGTTCGGGCCAGCTGCTGGTCCGCGCGGTGATCGGGATGGCCTTGGGTTTCGCCTATTTCGTGGTCGACAATGCCGCGCTGGCGATGGGCAATTTCGGCGGATATCCGCCCCTTATCGCCGCCTGGGCGCCGTTCATGCTGTTCGCGCTGGTCGGCGAGACGGTGCTGGTCAGGACCGAGGAGTAGCGGTTCTCCGCATGGTCGAACGCGCAATCCTGCCCAGCAGCATCCACATCCCCGGGTAGCTCGCTCCGGAGTAGGTCGAGCCCGACCCGAACCGCGCTGTCAGGCGGCGGTGGGCTTCGGGATAGGCGTGATAGGGGGTGCTGGGCAGCAGGTGGTGAAGCGCGTGATAGCGCAGGCCGACCGGGGCCCAGAGCTCGGCCAGCAGGCCAGGTGGGGGGACATTGACCGAATCGAGGTACTGCGCGGTGACGGTCATCGCCTCGCCCTCGTTCTGCCAGAGGTGGGCGACCAGGGTGCGACACTGATTGAACACCGCGGTGAACGCGAGAATCGCCAGGGCGATCAGCAGCGGCCGCCAGCCGAGCCAGAAAATGCTGGAAATCAGTGTGATAGCCCAAAGCGTCGCGCCCAGCTCCTGCCAGAACACCATCCGCGCGACCTCTCCCTCGGCTGGACGGCGGCGAAAAACCGGGTTAATTGAAAGGCTTGAGGCGCGTTCCCAGACCAGGGTCCGCAACGGCGGGACAACGGCACCTAGCGGCACCAAGACCGCGCACCGCACCAGCAGAGCGATAGGCAAAAGCGCCGCAACCACGATAAAACTGGGCAAGGCCCACGGCTTCATCAGCGCCAGCGGCATGTACTCAGGATCCTCCGCCGTGCCGTACCGCGTCCGGGCATGGTGCAGCGTATGCACCCCCTCGTACATGTACGAGGGCATCAGCACCGGAATCCCCACCACCAGGTTCCACACCAGACGGAACCCCGGCAACGCGGTGCGATGGATATGGGTCAGCTCGTGGATGAACAGCGTGGCCCGGTAGAGCGCAAACACCGCGACCAGCGCAGCGGCCCAGGCCTGCCAGCCCGGCAGCAGGATCGCCCCGGCAATTCCGCCATAGCCCAGCGCCGCCGACCCGAGCATGTCGCTCCAGTAGATCGCGGGCCGCGCGGCGCCCAGATCGCGGGTCAGCTCGGCGGCGGCGCGCAGCAGCTCGGTATCGTCGGGGAGCCCGCCGATCGGCCGTCTTGCCTTGATTTCTGTCTGCACCGTCATCGCAACATCCGCCTAGGCGCACCGGCTGCCGCTTGACAAGCTGGCCTGCGCTCTCGCAGGTCGCATTGATACGGAACAAAGGCAAAATCGTGGCCCAATCGGAAATTGTCATCACTCCCGTCGAGACCAAGGCCGAGCGCAAGGCCTTTGTCGAGCTCGCCTACCGCCTCAACGCCAGCGATCCCGTCTGGGTGCCGCCGCTGCGGATGGAGGCGATGGAGCTGATCACCCCGGGCAAGAACCCGTTCTTCGATCATGCCGACGTCCAGCTGTTCCTCGCCCGCCGCAGCGGCGCGGTGGTCGGGCGGATTTCCGCGCATATCGATCACCTCGCGATCGCCATGGATCCGGCCCAGGGGATGGGCCCCGGCACCGGCAACTGGGGGCTGCTCGAAGCCGAGGA
>JANOGS010000094.1:0-2117 GCA_031414115.1 Novosphingobium sp.
GCGGACTGTTTGAGCGCGATATGCAGGCGATCTCCGACGCGGTCCATGCGGCGGGCGGCTACGTCTATTGCGATGGCGCGAACTTCAACGCGATTGTGGGCAAGGTCCGCCCCGGTGACCTCGGCATCGATGCGATGCACATCAATCTTCACAAGACCTTCTCCACCCCGCACGGCGGCGGCGGGCCGGGTTCGGGGCCGGTGGTGCTGTCCGCAGCGCTCGCGCCGTTCGCGCCGATCCCCTTTGTCATGCGGCAAGCTGACGGCGCCTTGCGCCTGGTCGAGGAAGAGACCGCACCCGCCGACCACCCCGCCACTTTCGGCCGGATGACCGCGTTCCACGGCCAGATGGGCATGTTCACCCGCGCGCTCGCCTATATCCTCAGCCACGGCGCCGATGGCCTCAAGCAGGTGGCGGAAGACGCAGTGCTCAACGCCAATTACGTGCTGCGCAGCCTCGATGACGTGCTTGAGGCGCCGTTCGGAACGTCGGGACCGTGCATGCACGAGGCGCTGTTTACCGATGCCGGGTTTGCCGAGGGCTTCACCACGCTGGACCTTGCCAAGGGGCTGATCGACGAGGGTTTCCACCCGATGACGGTCTATTTCCCGCTGGTGGTCCACGGCGCGATGCTGATCGAGCCGACCGAAACCGAGAGCAAGGCCGCGCTCGATCAGCTGATCGGCGCCTTGCGTTCGCTCGCCAGCCGCGCCAAGCAGGGCGATCCGGCGCTCAAGTCCGCTCCGCATTTCGCGCCGCGGCGGCGACTGGATGAAACGCAGGCGGCAAGAAAGCCGGTCCTGAGCTGGAAGGGAGACTAGGCATGTGGCCGGCGCTGTTCACCGTTACCAATCTGATTGCCCTGGCCGGTTGGCTGCTACTGGTTGCGGTGCCGCGCAAGCCGCTGACCCTCAGCCTGATCCTCTACATGTGCGTGGCGCTGCTCTGCCTGATCTATGCGGTGTGCTTCGTGCTGTTCCTCAGCGGCAGCGTGGCGCCGGGCGGACTGCCCGCAGCCGGTGAGCCGGGGTTCAGCTCGATCGAACAGGTCCGCGTCTTGTTCATGAGCGACGGCGGGGTGGTGATCGGCTGGACCCATTACCTCGCCTTCGATCTGTTCACCGGGCTGTGGATTGCCAAGGACGCCGACAACAAGGGTTTCGGCCGGCTGATCCAGATCCCGTTCCTGTTCGCGACCGCAATGGCCGGACCGATTGGGTTGCTCGGCTGGCTGGTGCTGCGCGAGCCCGCCGCACGACGGCTGGGGAAGGTAAAACCTACCTGATCGCGCGGTCGCCGGCTTCGCCGACCGATTCGATGTCGTTGCCCAGGCCCTTGACCGTGTTGCAGGCGCTGAGGCCCAGGACGATGCCGCTGGCGGCGAGGGCGAGGATGGCCTTGCGGATCATGGTTCTGTCTCCTGATGTGTTGCCTTGATGCTACTGGCCCAGCCTTAACACAAGCTGAGAGCTGGCGGCATAGGCTTCGTTCGTCGTGGCTGGACAGCGCGCCGCCGCACATTCTATCGGCGGGCATGGACTGGCCCGCACCCCTCGGCGACCTGCTCGATCACGACTGGATCGCCTGGTACCTGCTGCCCGGACTGGCCGCGGTCGGCGTGGCGCTGCTCGGCTGGCGCCGCGAGCGCCGCCGCAAGGCGCGCAGTCAGCCCGATGCGGTCGGGCTGATCGACTGGACCAATGTCACCTTCTGGGCAAGCTTCGCCGCGCTGGTGCTGCTGGGCGCGGCGTTCAAGGGCTGGCTGACTAGCGAGGTGCCTATCTGGCCTTGAGGTGCAGCGCGTACCAGTCGAGCGAGCGTTGCAGCCGGTCACGGATATGGCTGGGCTCGCGCAGCCAGATAACATTACACTTTGCAGGAGCCAAATCAAAAATGAGCTGGATTGATCAGGTCCAAGCGAGAGAGATCCTTGATTCTCGTGGCAATCCCACAGTGGAAGCGGAAGTTACGCTGGTGGGCGGTGAAGTGGGCCGAGCAGCGGTACCCTCAGGCGCGTCAACGGGAGAGCATGAAGCCGTCGAGCTACGCGATGGTGATAAGAAACGCTATGGCGGCAAGGGTGTTTTGAAGGCTGTGCGCAACGTAAATGACGTTAT
>JANOGS010000095.1:0-26814 GCA_031414115.1 Novosphingobium sp.
CGAATAGGCCTTCGCTGCCTCCAGCGCGCCTTCGGAAAGCCGGCGATAAAGCTCCGGCGCTGTCAGCACACGGGCAATGGCCGCGGCGATTGCCGCCGGATCGTCCAGCGATGCCAACAGCCCTGTAGTCTCGTGGCCAACGAGCTCGCGGTTGCCGGCAACGTCGGTGGCAACGATTGGCAGCCCCATGGTCATCGCCTCCAGCATGGCGATCGGCAGCCCTTCGTAGCTTGAGGTGTTGAGGAACAGGTCGCTGGTCCGCAGCAGATCGGGCACGTCGAGCCGTTCGCCCAGGAATTCGACCCGTCCTTCCAGCCCCATGGTGCGGACCTCTGTGCGCAGGCGCTCCAGCCCGGCTCCTGAACCGGCGATCCGAAACACCGGCCAGGGTTCCTCGATCCCCGATGTCTCGAGAATTCGGGCCACTTTGAGCAAGAGCGGATAGTTCTTCTGGTCAGAGATCGCACCGACGCTGATGATCGACGCTGGCCGCGCCGGTGCACTGCGCGCCAGCCCGACAAACGATCGCGATGCCGGCGCATTCGATATCTGGACGATCGGTTTGCGCGTCAGCCTGGCCAGGATAGCCTGGATCTCGCTGCTGATCGCGACGATCCCATCGAGCCGCCAGTCCATCGTCCGCAGCAGCAGCGGGTTGAAGTTGAACTGGCTGTTGTGATGGGTCAGAAATACCCGCCAGCCCCCGCCGGGCGGACCGAGCATCGGCAGGGCCCGGGCAGTGTGAACGTGGATCGCATCAGGCCGATGTTGCTTGAGAATCCGGCGCAGGGCCAGCCAGCCCCGCACGGGATTGCGCCGCCGACTGAGCCCGAGCGAGACGACGCGCCCACCCGCGCCTTCGATCCGCTGCCGCAGGTTGGCCTCGGCTTCAGCCGAATTGCCCAGCGTCGCGGCATCACACAGCGTTACCACGGTGCTGTCGTGCCCAAGGGTTGAGAACTCTGCGCTCAGCCCCGCGACCAGCATTTCCGCGCCGCCGCTGGTCAGGCTGGTGATGATCGAAACGATCCGCACGGAAAACTCAGGTCAAGTTTTCGCCGAGCCTGAGTGCGGCACGACTGTGCCGCCACCAGGCGAAGTCCATGGCCACGGCACCGAATGCAGCCAAGGCGATATGCGCAAAGTTTGCCCCGAGCGCACCATTGCCGGGGATCGCGAACCAGGCGACAGCGAAGAACACCAGGGTAGAGAGCACATCGATGATCAGCACGAAGCGCGGCCTGTCCATCGCGAGCAAGGCCGAACGTGACGGCGCCGCATGCATCAGCAACACCACCGCGACAAACTGCGCCATCAGCATGGGATAGGCGGCAGCGTACTCGGTTCCAAAAACCGTGCCAATCGCAAAGCTGCCGACCAGCCAGCAGGCCGCCAGCATGGTCAAGCTGATCGCCGCCAGCGACAATTGGATCCGTGAGGTCAGATGGCGGAACCGGCCGATTTCGGCTCGCGCCCACATCCGCGCCATGTCGGGATAGAGCACCGCCTGTACCTGCGCGCCGACCTGCTGGGCAACCTTGGCGATGCGTTTGGCGATGTGGTAAAACCCGGCTGCGGCAGGGCCTGCCAGTGCGCCAACCAGCACGGTGTCTGCCTCCTGAGTCAGTGTCCGCACGCTGCTCGAAACATTGGTCAACGCGGCGAAGCGAATGAAGCCGGGGAAATTGCGCCCCATGCCCCGCCAACTTGCGGTCAGCGGGCTTGGCACCCCCAGCTTTCTCAGCGCACGCAGGCCGAGCCACAGGAACAGCAGCGAATCGATCGCCTGGGCCAGGGTCCAGATAAGGACGAAATCAAGGATGCTGGCCCCTTGGATCAAGGCCAGCCCGGCCAGCACAATCCGCAACACACTGGTCAGCATCTGGACATAGGCGAGCGTCCGGAACCTCCCCGCCAGCCGCAGCGCCGCGGTTGGCATGCCGCGAATGTTGACCGCAATCGCCACGGCATAGACCGCCACCAGCACCAGTTGCTCGCTGGCCAGATCAAGCACCGGCATCAGCAGATAGCCGGCCACTATCGAAAACCCAGCCGCCAGCAGCGCGCAGACAACATCGAGCAGCAAGCCATAGAGGAACAGCTGCGCCTGTCGCTGCGGGCTGCCGGAGATCTCTTCGTCCGCGACGAATTTGATCAGCGGCTGCCATGATTCAAAGCGCAGTATCCGTTCGGAGAAACGCCCGATCGTCAGCACCAGTGCGAATATGCCGAAGCTTGCCGGACCCAGCGACCGCGCGGCGATTGTCGTGCCGATCAGCATCAGCAAGGCATTGGCGAAATTGCCGGTCAGCAGATGGCCGATACTGGCCAGCCGCTTGCCGCCACCGCCCGCTGCGGCCAGCCGCCGGACTATTCGCTGAAAATTGCTCTCTGGCACATCCGCAGAGCTCGAAGCGAACTTGGCCAAAGTCTCGGCGCTGCTGTCCATCGCAGATTCAGGCTGCGCCAATGTGGCTGCGCAAACTTGTCACTCGGCGCGGTCTTCTGGCCAGCGGTCTGGGCGTCGACAAATGGACGGTACCGTTTTCCCGGCGAGTCAGGCCAACCCCGATCGCAAGCAACAACGGACCGATCCAGAGCCGGGCATACATGTGCGGCATCGCAAACATGAAAACGCCAAATACGGTCAGCACCGCCAGCGCCATGGCCGCGTCGCTGCGATCCGCACGCAGCATCCTTACGGCCGTCCCCACCAACGTCGCCAACATCAGCGCCAGCCCGATAACCGACCAGATTCCGCCTTCGACTAACACCAGCAGCGGGAAAACGTGGACCGGCATGTTCTGAACGCTGACCTTGCGGAAGCGATCGGCGCCAAGTCCGATCAGAACGGTGTCGTCCGCTGCCTTCCAGGCTTCCTTGGCCAGGGCGGAGCGGCCTTCGAACGTCCCGGCCTCGCGCAGGTTGCCGGTCGTCAGGGCGCTGCCGACCCGCTGTTCGAAGGTCGTGGGCAGCGGCAAGCCGGTGCTCAAGTAAATTCCGCCAAGCAGGATCACCGGCAAGCCGAAGCGCAGCGCCATCGCCGGGGTTCCCGCCGCAAAATAGACCAGCAGCGCCAGACCCGCTGCGGCCAGGCCCGTCACGCTGGCAGCAGCGAACAGACCCCAGACCAGCGGGACGAAGCACAGCAACGCGGCCCAGCCCTTGATCCGGCGGTGCTGGTAAGCATTGAGCAGGATCGGCAAGGCAAAGCCGACGCAGGCCGCATTCCAGTTGGCATTGCCGGAAAAAGCCCCGATCCGGCCCAGCCCGGTAATGAAATCCCAGCCCAGCAAATCCGAGGTATCGTCGAAGGTGAGGAAGAAGCTGGCGGTAATGGCGATGGCCTGCGACATCGCCACGCCCAGCGCATAGAACAGCAGGCAGCGCCGCAGCATGGTGCGATCCTGCGCCGCCAGCACCATTGGCAGCAGCAGATAGGCGAAGATGTACTGCGCGGCCACGACCAGCCAGCGAACCGGATCGCCGTGGATCATCGATCCCAGCAGCATGCCCGCCAGCAGCAAGGTCAGCCCCAGCAGCCAGACATGGGTGAGTTCGCCAAGCGGCATTGGGCTAAGCCGCCCGTTCGCTGCCAGCAGCACCAGACATCCCGCGAATGCCACGTCCGAGACCGTCACGTTGATCGCGCCGATCCTGACCACGTGCCATGACATGAAGAAGCAGCCAAACCCCAGCAGCAGGCCAAGCATCATGGTCAGGCGGTCTCCTTGGGGAGCCGTGTTGCTGGCCATCTGGCCGACCCGTCCGATCAGTTGCAGACTGTCATTCGGGGTGACAGCCGTGTTCTTGCCGTTTCGCACCCCGCAGACCTAGTCCCTTGCCGATGCCCGGGCAAAGGCAAGTGCGGCACTGGCGGCGGCCCAAACGGTGATCCTGGCCCGATTTCGGACCACGCGACTATACCAAAGGCTGATCGCCCAGACCGAAATTGCCCACGCCTCGCCGCACGCGCCAGCCGCCGGCGTGCCGCTGTGTTGTAAACGCAGCTGGCACGGCGCGAGCGGATCCAGCAGCGAGCCTCAGTTATGCAATGCAGAACAGCACCCGGCCGTAACCGTTCGCGCAGGCAAGCTGTCGCGGCTGCGGCCGCGCTGCTGGTGGCCTGTTCGGCATCGGGTCAGGTGCAGCCGCCGATACCGACCCGCGATCCGCCCGATCCTCGTCCCGGCATGGCTGCGGGATTCGCCAATGCGATCGGTTATGGCGCCAAAAGCCAGGGTGGGCGCGGCGGCAAGATCATCAAGGTCACCACCCTCGCCGATGCCGGCCGGGGTTCGCTGCGCGCCTGCATCGAAGCCGCGGGACCGCGCGTCTGCGTGTTTGCAGTCAGTGGGCTGATCCGCTTCACCACCCGCCCACCGGTGATCGCCAATCCTTATATCACCATCGCCGGCCAGACCGCGCCGGGTGGCGGGATTACCCTTGCCCACGCCGGACCGGTCGGAGGACGAACCCCGCTGGTGATCAAGGGCACCCACGATGTCATTGTCAGGCATCTGCGGATCCGCAACGACCGGATCGGCGAGGAACGCGGCGCCGAAGACAGCGTAACGATCGAGAACAGTTCGTTCGTCCTCATCGATCAGGTCAGCGCCAGCTGGGCCCGCGACGAACTGATCAACGGCTATGCCGACAACGATCATCTCACCATCAGCAACTCGGTCTTCGCCTATGCCCTGCCCCGCCACGACAAGTGCGCGCTGCTGGCCAGCGATCCCCGCGATGCCCAGCACCTCAGCTTCATCGGCAACCTCTGCGCGCACAACGGCGATCGCAATCCTGACATCAACGTGCCGCCGGGCTCCTGCGTCGAAGTGATTGGCAACGTGTTCTACAATGCCCAGTCCGAATTCGCCGAAGTGTGGGAAAGCCATGGCGGCTCTCCGGTTGCGCTGGCTGGCAACAGCTTTGTCGCCGGACCCGATACTGCCAAGACCGCAGTCGGGATCGTCCGGCAGACCGTGGGCAGCACCGGGCCGGCCTCGATCTACATGAACGGCAATGCCTTCCTGGGTGATTTCGTCCCCGTTGCGCCATCGGTCCAGGGATACGAGCGCAGCACTCCGCCGTGCCGACTGACGGTTGCGCCTGCTGCTGCGAACCAGGCCTACAGCCAGGTGCTTGCCACCGCCGGGGCCTGGCCTCGCGATGCGATCGACGCACGAGTGGTCAACGAGGTGCGCAGCCGTGGCGGCCAGATTGCCAGTCGCCCGGGGACCATCCCGCAGACGCGGTCCGCCGCCTCCTATCCCGATCGCGACCGCGACGGCATGGATGATTACTGGGAAGTCCGCAACGCCATGAACCCCGGCGTGGCTGACAGCTGGGGCGATGCCGACGGCGACGGTCGTGCCAATTTCGACGAGTTCCTGGCCACAATCGACCAGACCCCGCGCGGCACGCCATGAGCTACGCTGCGGCAGCCGAACCGATCCAGAGCAGCAGCCCGGCCGCAGCCAGCACCGTGCCGGTCACGATCTGCTATCCGCTTGCGGGGGACAGCCTGGGCGGCAGTCACCATTCGCTGCTCGGCCTGCTCCGCCAGCTTGATCGCCAGCGCTTCCGCCCATTGATCGTGGTCGAAAAGCCAGACGGCCGCCTTGCCGAGTTCTTCCGCGAGTTTGAACAGTTGCCCGATCCCGCAGCGCCGCGGCAAAGCTTCGTGGCAGGGCGGAAGTTCGGACTGGTCAACTTCCTCAGCACACTTGCCGGGATCCGGCGGCGTGCGCGGCTGCTCAGGGAGCACGGCGCCGCTATCGTCCACAGCAACGATGGCCGCAGCCATGCAACCTGGTCGCTGGCCGCCAAGCTCGCCGGCAGCCGGCTGGTCTGGCATCATCGCGGCGATCCGACCGCCCGGGGTCTGCGGCTGCTGGCGCCGTGGGTGGCCGACCAGATCGTTACCGTTTCCCGCTTTGCCTTGCCGCAGAGCCGCCGCTCGCGCGCGGCGCGCGGTGCCCGGGTGGTGTTCAGTCCCTTCAATACCGCGATCACCGCAGACCGCGCGGTGATGCGGGCGCGGCTGCTGGCCGAACTTGGCCTGGCCCCTGATACCTTGATCTGCGGCTATTTCGGGCTGTTCATCGCCCGCAAGCGCCCACTTGGCTTCGTCGATACGATTGCAGCGCTCAGGCGAATCCATGACCGCCCGGTCGCGGGGGTCATGTTCGGCGAGGCCGAGCACCGCGATATTGCCGACGCGCTGGCCGAGCGCCTGACCCACCCCGACCTCGTCGGGGCAGTGCACCTGATGGGCTATCGCTCGCCCGGCTGGCCCTGGATCGCGGCCTGCGATGTGCTGCTGGTCCCCGCAGTCGATGAGCCGCTGGGACGAACCCTGGTCGAAGCGATGCTGGTCGGCACGCCGGTGGTCGCCAGCGACTCCGGCGGCAATCCCGAGGCGATCCTGGCGGGAACCGGGCTGCTGGTTCCCGCAGACGATCCTGCCGCGATGGCGCGGGCCTGCAAGGAACTGGCCAATGATCCCGCCAAGATGGCGCAAATCGCGGAAATCGCGAAGAAATCCGCAGTAGAGAGATTTGACGAAAAGCGACATGTTTCTGCAATTGTCGAAATCTATAGTAAGATTATGGCCTAATCATTGTTTTATATAGATATTTTTTCTTAATCCTTAAATACTCAACTCGTCGATGCTGGCGGTATACTCACCGCAATTCCGTGGAGAGATTCCATCGCACTTCATACAGGCCGAAGCGCTGCAACAAGCGATCGGTTAACCCGCTGCACACGGGATTCGCCCTACACTTTCTCCGCCCAAGCAATCTGGCGTGCCACAACGCGCCGAGCCAAGAGGTAAAATGCGTTGCGTCTGCCGATTGATTTCACCGCCCTTCGCCCCCTGACTATACTTGCCGTTGTCATGCTAAGCGCGTGCGGCGGCGGGGGCGCAGGCGCGCCCGCTCCAACCCCCACACCGACGCCAACTCCCACACCTACGCCTACGCCGACTCCCACCCCGACCGCGACCCCAACCGTCACGCTATCTGCATCTCCGGCTTCGGTCGCACCGGGCGGGACGACCACGCTGTCCTATGGTTCGAGCAATGCTACGGGTTGCTCGATCTCCGGCAACAACCAGACATTTCCCGGACTGCCGACGTCAGGCACCCAGAATGTAGTCCCGAGCCAATCGGCGACTTTCACGGCCACCTGCACCGGGCCCGGCGGCAGCGGCAGCGCGTCGGCCAGCGTCCAGGTGACGGTGCCACCGGGAGCATTCGCCGATCCCGACAACGGCAACATTCCCGATCGCGCCAAGCATCCGATCGCCTTTCCCACCGCAATCGGTTTTGGCCGCATCACCAGCGTCCGGGCGGCGGACGCGGTGGTCTACAAGATCAATTCGCTGGAAGACAGCGCGGTGCCGGGCGACGGCAAGATCACCTACCGCGAATGCGCCCTGGCGCTGCAAGTGACGACGCCCTACGCGATTCCCGCCGGCCGGGCGCGCTACTGCGTGTTCGATGTGGCCGGCGCGATCGTGCTGCAATCGCAGGCGCAGATCACGATTCCCAAGATTTACATCGCCGGGCAGACCTCGCCCGGCGGGATCGAGTTCCGGCTGGGGACAAGCTACTCTCCGGTTGATTCGCTGATCGATACCCGCCGCGGCGGCAGCAACATGATCCTTCGCCACGTCCGGGTCAGGCTGGGCGAGCACCCGACCCGCACTTCTGACAATGGCGATTCGATCCGCCTGAACGCCACCGACCGCCAGATCATCGACCACGTCACCACCCAGTACGGCACCGATGAGAGCTTCGAGATGGATTGCACCAATTGCACCGTGCAATGGTCAATCATCGGCCCCAATATCTGCCGCAATTCGGGCCATACCTCGGCGCTGCACTGCAAGACCTTCTTCCTCAGGCCCGCCGGCAGCGTGACGATCGCGCACAACATCTCGCAACATGGCAACGAACGCGGCATCAACCTGGCGGTCGGCACCGCCCCGGCCACGGCCGGAACCGCCATGCAGGCCGACATTTTCAACAACGTGGTGTATCATTTCGTCGAGGAAACCGGGTTGCTCTCGAACCAGTTCGGCAGCGTCTATGCCAACTATTTCGGCAACGTCACGCTGCGCGGGCCGCGCTACAATCCGATCAACGGCAACTTTTTTCCCGCGCTCTACGATGGCGGCGCCAACACCTTCCCGTTCGGGTTCAGCCTGTACATGAAGGATAACGTCACCCCGCGCAGCCGCGTTGCCGGTGCCTTCGGTCAGACCGTTACCGACGCGCATTCAGCTTCGGCAGGAATCTTCAGCGGGGTCAGCCCCGCGACGATTTGCGGGCTGAACGCCGCCGGGGTTCAGAACTGCGCGGTCACCGGCCTGAGCGTGATTCAAAGCAACGCCGCCGTCTCCGCCCCCGGGATCAGCGGCCCCCAGTTCGAACCATGGCAGGCGACCGGCCCTGCCCAGGCGATGCGCGATGCGCTTGCCTTCGCCGGAGCCGACCTGTGCCGCGACGGGCTGTGCCGCGACAATGTCGATCAGCTGTACATCGACGACATCCGCACCTGCGACGCCTCGCCCTATCTGTTCCTGACCGACTGGACCTCGACTGCCGCTGCGTCCGGCGGTTATGCCCAGATCACCCAGGGCGCGGCCAAAGCTGACAGCGACAACGACGGCATGCCCAACGATTGGGAAAGCCGCTTTACCAACACCAATCCCAATGTGTTCGATGCCAACGCCGATGCCGATGGTGACGGCTATCCCAATATCGAGGAATATCTCAATTTCCTTGCCCGCGACGACCAGCGCTATGCCGGCTTCATCGGCTCGGGAACCGGCGCGCTGCCGGCCTACAATTGCGGACGACCGATGTTCTGAGCACCTAGCCGTCACTCGAAATGGCTAAGCCTTCATAGGCCTCGCCCGCCGCCACCACCAGCGTCCATAGCATCGGCAGGAGGCGGCCGGAGCCAATGACCAGCGACAGTTCTGCGGAAAGCGCGGCGGACCCGCCGTTTTACCCGTGCGCGGCAGCGGCACTGCTGGCAATCCTGATCGCGGGATTGCTTGCCCGCATTCTCGACTATCCGCTCAATCGCGATGAGCACCTGTTCGTCACCGCGGCCGCGCAATTGCCGCAGTGGCGGCTCTACACCGAGATCGGCTTCAACCACTTCCCCAACCTGCCGCACCTGCTCAGCGCGGTGCTGCAGCTGAGCGGGGCGGACAGCCCGCTGCTGGCGGGGCGGCTGCTGACCTTCGGGTTCTGGCTGCTGACCGTAATTGCGCTGTGGCACCTCGGACGGCGGCTTGGGGCGGGAAGCCTGGCGACCTTTGCCGCGGTGCTGCTGCTGCTCGGCAATGTCCTGCTGCTGGGAGAGCCGGGGATGCTCGCCAGCAACAACCTCGCGCCGATTCCGCTGGCTCTGCTGGCCTTTCTGTTTCTGCTGCGCGGTCTGAACGAAGCGCGGGCGGTGCCGTTGTGGACTTTCGCCGCCGGCGTGCTGGTCTCGCTGTCGATCGGCTTCAAGTCGAACTATGTGTTCCTGGCGCCGTGTTTCGCGATGACGGCGCTGCTAGCGCCTGCCGCGCGGTCGCTTATACAGCGGCTGGTGTCTGGCCTGCTGCCGCTGGCGCTGGGCGGACTGGTCGGCGGTCTGCCGGTGCTGGCCTATTTCGTCCAGGATCCCGACGCGCTGCTGGCCCACACCTTTCGCTATTTTACCGAGCTCCACACCGCTTACTGGGCGGGTTCAGCCACCGAAACGCAGGTTTCGACCGTGGCCCAGCAAGTGGTGCTGGCCGAGCAGATGTGGCTCTCCAATGCCAGTTTGCTCTGCCTTGTCGGGATCGCCTCGCTGCTGCTGATGGCGGCAATGCAGGGCGGCAAGGCGGCACGAGAGACGCTGGGGCGATGGCCCTTGCTGCTGGCGCTGACGCTGGCGGCCTGCGGAACCGTGGTCGCTTTCATCCCCAAACCCTCGTTCCCGCAGTACTTCGTCCCGCCGCTGCCGTTTCTGGTGCTGGGCTTCCTGATCGCCGCCAGCCTGCTCAAGCCCGAACAGCACAAGGCCGCGCGGCCGTTGCTGCTGGCGATCGCTGCACTGGCGCTGGCCGGATCGGGGTCGCGACTGCTGCCCGATCTGCCCAAGCTGGCCACGCCGGACCGCCTCGAAGTGGTCCGCCTCCACAGCCAGAGCCGCGCGCTTGCGGGTCAGGCGGGGCTGCCGGCGGGTGCCAAGGTCGCCACCCTCTCCCCGGTGCTGGCGCTGGAGGCCGGGCTGACCATCTACCCCGAATTCGCCGCTGGCCAGTTCGTCTACCGGGTCGCCCGCTACATTCCCGCCGACGACCGGCGTCACTACCGGGCCGTCGCACCCGCAGGGCTCGCCGCCCTGCTTGACCGCGATCCGCCCACCGCGATCCTGTTCGAAACCGCCGAGCCGCCGGACCCAGCCTTTGTCGCCTATGCAGCCTCACGCGGATTTCGGCCGGCGCCGGCAACCGGGGCTCAGACCGAGGCTCCATTCCGCCTGCTGATCCGTCGTGGCCAGTCCGAATAACTTTTGGCTAGCCCTTTGGCGCGGCCCGTGGCGAAACCAAGCTACTACGGATGCTCCCACTCGGTGAGGGTCGCCATGGGCTATGTTCGGCGCGTCATGGAAATTGGTTCGTGGCGGTTGGTTGGGGTGATTGGCTCATGAAGGTAGTGCTTCTGGCGGGCGGCCTGGGATCGCGACTGGCCGAGGAAACCGTGCGCATTCCCAAGCCGATGGTGGAAGTCGCCGGACGTCCGGTGATGCTTCACGTGATGGATATATACGATCGCTGGGGACACCAGGACTTTATCGTCGCTTGCGGATATAAAGCCATGGTAATCAAGCAGTTCTTCCACGATCTGCACCTGATGTCGAATGACTTTACGGTCGGTATCGGCAATGGCAAACTGGACCTGCGCCCGCGCGACAAGGTCGATTGGCGGGTCTCGGTAGTCGATACGGGCCTCCACACCATGACCGGCGGGCGGCTGCTGCGGCTGCGCGACTGGCTCGATGGCGAGACTTTCATGGTCACCTACTCAGACGGGGTCGGCAATGTCGATCTGGACGCGCTGCTCGCCTTCCACCGCGCGCACGGCAAGCTCGCCACGGTCACCGCGGTGCAACCACCGGCGCGCTTCGGCAATCTCGAACTGAGCGGCGACAAGGTCACCGAATTCACCGAGAAGGTCCAAAAGTATGAGACCTGGATCAACGGGGGGTTCTTTGTCTTCGAACCCGGCGTGCTTGACTACATTCCCGGCGACGCCGAGCCGCTCGAGCAAGCGCCGCTGACCAACCTCGCCCGCGATGGCCAGCTGATGGCCTACAAGCACAAGGGCTTCTGGCACCCGATGGACACGGTCCGCGACCGCGACCATCTCGACAAGCTGGCGAGCACCGAAAACCCGCCGTGGATGGACTTTGCCAATGCTCCCGCTCCGCGTGAGAACATCCGGGTGCTGGCCTGAGCCGCCATGAACCACGCCGCGCTTCAAGCCGCCTTTGCCGGCCGCAAAGTCCTTGTCACCGGACACACCGGATTCAAGGGCGGCTGGCTGTGCCTTTGGCTGAAGCAGCTCGGCGCCGAAGTGACGGGCATCGCCCTGCCCCCGCCGGCGGGACCATCGCTGTTCGAAGCCACGGGGCTTGACCAGCTGATCGACCACCGGATCGGCGACATCCGCTCGCCCGGGGGCTTTGCATCGGCTGTCGAAGGGGTCGATGCCGAAATCGTCTTCCACCTCGCCGCGCAGGCGCTGGTCCGTCCGTCGTACCAGTCGCCGGTCGATACCTACCTGACCAACGTCGTCGGCACCGCGGTGGTGCTCGATGCGGTGCGAGCAATGCCTTCGGCCAAGGCGGCGATCGTGGTCACCAGCGATAAGTGCTATGAGAATTCCGAATGGGTCTGGCCCTATCGCGAAAGCGATCCGATGGGCGGCAGCGATCCCTACAGCTCGTCCAAGGGTTGCACCGAGCTGGTCGCGAGCGCCTATCGCCGCTCCTATTTCGCCGCGCCACAGGCCTGCCGGATCGCCACCGTGCGCGCCGGCAACGTGTTCGGCGGCGGCGACTGGGCGGTCGACCGGCTGGTCCCCGATATCGTCCGCGCAGCGATAGCGGGGGAACCCGTCACGATCCGCAATCCGGCCAGCGTGCGCCCCTGGCAGCACGTGCTCGAACCGCTGTCGGGCTATCTGACACTGGCCGCGCGGCTGCTGGAAGACGGCAGCGACAGCCTAGCGACCGGATGGAACTTCGGCCCCGATCCGTCAGCTTTCATCGACGTCGAAACCATCGCCCGCTCGCTGATCGAGGCCTGGGGCAACGGCGCGCCGGAGATCGCCTTCGGCAAGCGCAGCGATGATCCGCACGAGGCGGGGATACTGACGCTCGACAGCTCCAAAGCCCGGATCGAACTGGGCTGGCGGCCACTGCTCGCCCCCCGCGAAGCGGTCGCCCTGACTTCCGCCTGGTACCGCGCTTATGCCCAGGGCAGCGCCGACATGCGCGCCTTCACCCAGAGCCAGATCGCCGCATACTGCGGCGCGGACAAGATCGTTCCCTTCAACAGCAAGCAGGCATCATGCGGGTAAATTACGGCCAGACGGTCCACGGAGAAGAAGAAATCGCTGCGGTCGTCGAGGTGCTGCGCACGTCTACCCAGATGGGCACCCGGGTGCGGGCGATGCAGGAGCGCGTCGCCGCGCTGTTCGCCAAGCGCCACGGGATCATGGTCAACTCAGGCTCGTCGGCCAATTACCTGGCGATGGAACTGCTCGCTCTGCCCGAAGGCAGCGAGGTGATCACCCCGGCCCTGACCTTCGCCACCACGGTCGCCCCGATCATCCGCCAGCGGCTGGTCCCGGCCTTCGTCGACGCCGCCGAGGCGACCTACAACATCGATGTCGATGCGATCGAAGCGATGATCGGGCCCAGGACCCGCGCGGTGATGATCCCTTCGCTGATCGGCAACCTGCCCGACTGGGACCGGATCTGGGCAATCGCCCAGGCGCATGATCTGAAAGTGATCGAGGACAGCGCCGACACCCTGGGCGCGACCATTCGCGGGACCAGCACCGGCACCCGCTCACACATCTCGACCACCAGCTTCTATGGCAGCCACGTGATCAACGCTGCCGGCAACGGCGGCATGCTCTGCGTCAACGACGACGAGCTGGCGCGGCGGGCATTGCTGCTGCGCTCGTGGGGGCGGACCTCATCGCTGTTCGTCGAATCCGAGACGATCGAAAACCGCTTCAATGTCGAGCTTGACGGGATCAGCTATGACGCCAAGTTCCTGTTCGAGGAGCTTGGCTACAACCTCGAACCGTCCGAAATGGGTGCCGCTTTCGGGCTGGTCCAGCTCGGCAAGCTCGATGGCAACATTGCCGTGCGCGAAGCCAACTTCGCCCGCCAGTACGAATTCTTCCGCCAGTATGAGGACTGGTTCCACCTGCCCAAACAGCTGCCCGAATCGCGCACCGGCTGGCTTGCCTTTCCGCTGACGATCCGGCCCGATGCCCCGTTCACGCGGCGCGATCTGCAGATCTGGCTGGAAACCCGCGACGTCCAGACCCGCCCCGTGTTCACCGGCAACATCCTGCGCCAGCCGGCGATGAAGCACCTTGCCGTCAACGCCTCGCCCGCCGGCTATCCGGTCGCCGATGCAGTGATGAAGGGCGGGATCCTGCTCGCCTGCCACCACGGCCTGACCGGCGAGCAGATCGATTTCATGCACGAATGTTTCGAAGAGTTTGCCCGCACGGTCGCACACACCCCCACGCGAAAGGCTGCCCATGCTTGATTCGGTTGCACGGCCCAAAACCGCCGATTCCACCCTTGACAGGTGCCGCGCCTGCCTCGCGCCGGAACCCTATCTCTACCTGCCGATGGGCCTCCATGCCCCGGCGCAGATGCTGCTCAAGCCCACCGAGGCCGCAGCTGCGCATCCCGCCTTTCCGCTCAACACCCAGGTCTGCCTGGAATGCGGGCTGATCGAGATTGCGGACCAGATCCCGGCGGACTTCTTCCGGCACTATCTCTACGTCCCCTCGGGCGCGGCGACAATGCACACCCATTTCGCCGGGTTTGCCGAGGTACTGGCCGAACGCGCCGGCCAGGATGGACTGATCGTCGATATCGGCTGCAACGACGGCCTGCTGCTCGCCGCATGCAATGCGCTGGGCCGCAGGACCCTAGGGGTCGATCCCGCCGCCAACATCGCCGAGCTGGCGAAGGAAAAAGGCGTCGAGGTATTCGTCGATTACTTCCATCCAGAGACCGCCAAGGTCGTGCGCGACCAATACGGCCCGGCCAAGGTGATCGTCACCACCAACACCTTCAATCACATCGGCGATCTGCACGGGTTCATGCGCGGGATCGATATCCTGCTGGCCGACGACGGCGTGTTCGTGATCGAAGTGCCGCGGGCCAAGGAGATGATCGACCACAACGAGTTCGAGAACATCTATCACGAGCATGTCTCGGAATTCAGCCTGCGCTCGATGGCCAGGCTGGGCGAGTTCTTCGATCTGGAAGTGACCGACGTTACCCACTTGCCGCACATCCACGGCGGCTCGATGCGGGTGTTCCTGACCCGCACTGGCGGCGGCTTTGCCGCCGCGCCGGTAGTCGCGCGCATGCTTGCGGAGGAACTGGCCGGCGGGATGCTCGAAGCGGAAACCTATGATGCGCTGGCTGACCGGGTCGATGCGATGGGCCTCGAACTGCGGGCGATGCTCGATGCGCTGAAGGCCGAGGGCAAGACGATCGCCGGCTATGGCGCTTCGGCGCGCGGCAATACGCTGCTGACCTATTTCGGCATCGGCACCAAGTATCTCGACTTCCTGGTCGACAAGAACCCGCTCAAGCAGGGAATGTACACCCCCAACACCCGGATCCCGATCCTGCCGGTCGAGGCGATCGAGGAACGGCGACCGGACGTGCTGTTCATGCTGGCGTGGAACTTCTTCGACGAGATCCGCAGCCAGCAGGCAGCGTTCGAGGCCCGCGGCGGCAAATTCCTGGTGCCGCTGCCGACACTGCGGCTGGTCGGCTGACCTGCGCCAGCGCAAGGTCCTGGCGCCATGCCCCGCTCACTGGTTACCGGAGCCGCCGGATTTGTCGGTTCGGAGCTGGTGCGCCGTCTGCTCGCCCAGGGTGACGAGGTGCATGTGTTGCTGCGCCCGACCACCGGGCAAGAGCGCTTGCAGGCGGTGGCGGGCGATATCGCGATCTACCGTACCGGCCTGGCCGATCGTCCCGCGCTCGATCTCTGCCTGGCGCAGGCGCGGCCCGAGCGGGTCTTCCACCTCGCTGCCGAGACCCGCGCGGTAATGACGCCGGACTGTGCCAGCGCCCGGCGCTCGCTCCAGAATCTCACCAACCTGGTCAACCTGGTCGACGCGCTCACGGCGATGCGCTGCCCGCCGCAGGTGGTGGTGCGGGCCGGAACCATCGCCGAATATGGCCAGGCGCCGGTGCCGTTCCGCGAAGAGCTCCGCGAGGCGCCGGTCAATCCCTATGGCGCCAGCATGCTGGCCGGCACGCACTATCTCGGCATGCTCGAGCCGGCACTGCCCTGCCCGGTCGCGACCGCCCGGCTGGCCCTGATCTATGGCCCCGGCCAATCGGAGGATTTCTTCGTTGCCTCCGCAATCCGCAAGTGCCTCGCAGGGGAACGGGTTGCCGTTGCGCGGCCGGCCGATCGCCGTGACCTGATCCATGTCGATGACGCCGTTGCCGGTCTGCTCGCGCTGGCAAGGACGCCGCCGCCCGGCGCCAGCATTGTCAACATCGCCACCGGGATTGCCCCGCTGATGCGCGAGGTCGCCCAGATCGTGGTCGCATCGACTGGCGCTGACCCGGTGCTCGTCCAGTATGGCCGCAGCCCGCGCGAGGAGCCGGTTTCGGAACTGCGCGCCGACACTTCCCGCGCCCGCGCCTTGCTGGGCTGGGAGGCCCGAATCGGGCTGGCCTGGGGGATCAGGCAAACCGTCGCCGCCGCGCTTGGGCAATATCCCGCAGACCTGAGGATGGCAGGATGAGCGAGCGCAAACTGGTTTCGGTGCTGGTCCCGGCGTTCAACGAAGAGCTGACCGTCGAGCGTGCCTATTCGACCATCGCGGCGGTGTTCGAAGGCCTGCCCGGCTACGATTTCGAAATCATCTTCACCGACAACCACTCGACCGACCGCACTTTCGCGCTGCTGCGGCGGATCGCCGACCAGGACCCCAGGGTCAAGGTGATCCGCTTCTCGCGCAATTACGGTTATCAGCGCTCGGTGCTGTGCGCCTACAAGGCGGCGAGCGGTGACTGTTCGGTGCAGATCGACTGCGACCTGCAGGATCCGCCCGAACTGATCCCGGAAATGCTGGCGCTGTGGGAGCAAGGCCACCAGGTGGTCTACGGGGTCCGCAAATCGCTGCAGGACGGCCCGGTTACCGCAGCACTGCGGCGGCTGTTCTACTGGTTCATCGCCAGGATCAGCGACGACGATCTGCCGCTCAACGCCGGCGAATTCCGCCTGGTCGACGCCCGGATCCTGACCGAGCTGCGCAAAGTTGACGACACCGCGCCATACGTGCGCGGGCTGATCAGCGCGATGGGCTTCTCGCAAGTGCCGATCCTCTATGACCGCCGCGACCGGATTGCCGGGACCAGCAAGTTCCCGCTGATGGCGATGATCACACTGGCGGTTGACGGGGTGCTCAACCACTCGCTGCTGCCGATGCGGATCGCCTCGCTGACTGGACTGGTGGTCGGCGTAGTCACATTGGCGCTGACCTTCATCTACCTGATCGGCAGCCTGCTGTTCGGCCAGCAATGGCCCGCCGGTTTTGCCACCACCACGATCCTGCTGCTGATGTCGATCGCGATCAATGCGATTTTCATGGGGATCATGGGCGAATATGTCGGGCGAATCTTCCTCCAGGCCAAGCAGCGCAGCGATCCCCTGATCGAGGTTGGCCTGAACCTGACCGACGAGGCCGATCCCGGCCACGCCGGGCGCGGGCCGCGGCCCGAGCTTCAGGCGCTGCGCGGCGGCAAGCGGTAGCGGAGGCGTGCCAACCGCGCTTCGTTTTCTGGTCGCCGGGGGCTTCAACACTGCGCTTGGCTACGCGATCATCCTTTTGGGTCTGTGGCTGGAGCTGGGAGACTTTGCCGCCAATGCGCTGGGTTATGCGATCGGCATCCCGGTTGCCCACCAGGTTCACCGCCGCTGGACCTTTGCTGTGCGCAAGCGCTTCACCTGGAACGAGGCGCTGCGTTTCTTCGCCGCGTTCGCGCTGGCCTACGGCGCCAATCTCGGCGTGATCTGGGCCGGGCGGGCTGCGGGCCTGGTCGCCAGCCCGCTGGTCCAGCTGGCCGCGATCCTGACCTATGCGGCGGTGTTCTTCGCGCTCTCGCGGTTTGTGGTGTTCGTCGAAGCCGCGCCCAAGACCGCCACCGGGTTCAAGACCGGCCCTTGATCGGTCGCTTTTAGCGGTGACATTCAACCAACGCGGCCAAACAGCAGCGTTCCAATTGAATTGCTATCGCCCCTGATCCGGTCCAACCTGCAATCCGATGGGGGAATGCCAAAAATGACCGAACAGTCGGCGCCGCCGCGCGTGATCGGGTTGGCGGGCGCGGTGCTGATCAACCTCAACGGGGTGATTGGTGCCGGCATCTTTGCCCTGCCAGCGCTGCTCTATGCCGGAACGGGCAGTCTCGCGCCGCTGGTCGTGCTGGCCTATGCTCTGGTCATGGTCCCACCGCTGCTGGTGGTGGCCAAGCTGAGCACCATGTTCGACCAATCCGGCGGACCGCAGCTCTATTCCGAGCACGTTTTCGGACCTTTCGCCGGATTTCAGACCGGCATTGCCATGCTCAGCATCAACATGGCCGGGCGGGCCGCCAACTTTCATGTGCTGGTAGCCTACCTGGCCGCGATGTTCCCGGTGTTCGACCCGCCGCTTGTCCGGTTGGCCACCATCCTCGCATTGATCACCCTGGTAACCACCCTCAGCGTGATCGGGACGCGCCGCGCGATCGAGGCAATGTGGGTGGGCACCGCGCTCAAGCTCGGGCCAATCCTGCTGATCTGCGTGGTCGGCCTGATCGCCAATGGCCTGCCGGGCACGGTGGTGCTGCCCGAATTCACCCAGGTCGAATCGATCGCACTGTTGCTGGCTTACGCCTATTCGGGCTGCGAAATTTCGACGGTTGCTGCGGGCGAAATGACGGATCCGCGCCGCACCGTCTATCGTTCGATCTTCGTCAACCTGGCGGTGATCGCGCTGTTCTATGCCTTCGTGCAATTGGCCTATATCGCAATCGATCCGCAACAGGTTGACGCAGATCGCCCGCTCGCCTCTGCCGGTCAGGCGGTGCTGGGCCAATCGGGCGTGATCGCAATCAGCGTGGCGGCGATCTTTTCGATCGGCACCAATCAGTTGGGCAATTTCGTGACCATGCCCCGGTTGCTGTTCGGAATGGCGCAGCGCAGCTTGCTGCCAGCCTTTCTGGCACGGGTTTCCAGCCGTTTCCTGACCCCCGCCAATGCCATCGTCACCTACGCCGTGATCGTCGCTGCACTCGCGCTGAGCGGGACCTTTGTCACGCTGGCCACCTTCACCGTTGCCCTGGAAACCCTCACCTGGCTGCTGACGATCTGCGCGCTGCCGGTGATGTGGCGGCGCAGTGAATTCACGTTCGGCGGCGCAAAGGCGCTTGGCTGGTCGGCGGCGATTGTCGCCGCACTGCTGTTCAACCTGTGGCTGCTGATGCAGGTTCCGGCCAATTCGGCCATTCCAACGCTCGGTGCCCTGCTGGTTGGAGCGGCTCTCTATGTGCTCGCACGCCGGGCGAGAGCTCGAGCCTGACCGTCAAATTGGATCGAGCCAAGTCCTGTCAACTTTGGCAGGTTTGCGGCACTCGACAGCACGCCAGCGCTCCCATAAGGGCGGTTTAACCGCTCGCTTAATGAGGATTTTTGCATGTCGCTGCCCGCCCCGTTCGATCGACTGCGCATGCCCGTGATTGGTTCGCCGCTGTTCATTGCTTCCGGTCCCGAGCTGGTGATCGCGCAGTGCAAGGCCGGGATTATTGGCTCGTTCCCGTCGCTCAATGCCCGGCCGATCTCGATGCTCGATGAATGGCTGCACCGCATCACCGAGGAGCTGGCCGCGCACAATCGTGACAATCCCGAGCGCCCGGCGGCGCCGTTCGCGGTCAACCAGATCGTCCACAAGTCCAACAACCGGCTCGATGAGGACATGGCGCTGTGCGCCAAGTGGCAAGTGGCGATGATCATCACCTCGCTGGGCGCGCGCGAGGATCTCAACCAGGCGGTCCACGGCTGGGGCGGGATCGTACTGCACGATGTCATCACCGACCGGTTCGCGCGCAAGGCAATTGAAAAGGGCGCCGATGGGCTGATCCCGGTGGCTGCGGGTGCGGGCGGCCACGCCGGCACGCTTTCACCGTTCGCGCTGATGCAGGAAATCCGCGAGTGGTTTAGTGGGCTGGTAGCGCTGTCCGGCTCGATCGCCTGCGGCCGCTCGATCCTGGGGGCGCTGGGGATGGGGGCGGACTTCGCCTATATCGGCACCCCGTGGATCGCGACCAAGGAAGCCAACGCGACCGAGGGCTACAAGAACAGCGTGGTTGCCGGGCGGGCTGATGACATCGTTTACACCAATCTGTTCACCGGGGTTCACGGCAACTACCTGCGCCCTTCGATCGTCGCCGCCGGGCTCGATCCGGACAACCTGCCGGTCAGCGACCCGAGCAAGATGAATTTCGGCTCGGGCGGCAACACCGAGGCCAAGGCGTGGAAGGACATCTGGGGCTCGGGCCAGGGGATCAGCGCGGTTACCAAGGTTGAGAGCGTGGCTGACCGGGTCGACCGGCTCGAGGCGGAGTACAACCAGGCGCGGCGCGAACTGGCGGCCAAGGCGGGGATGGCGCTGATCTGAGGTTCCTCCCCGCCGTTCGGCAGGCGCAGGAGGGGCGGGGAGGATCAGCCTTCCACCTCGGTCGCCGGCCAGAGCAGCGCGGCCATGGCGTCGAGCTCGCTGAAATCGACCCCGCTGCCGAGCGGATCGCGGCGGTTGAGCTTCAAGCGGCGCTGCTGATCGAGCAGGCGCCGACGCAGCGCGCGCTGGAGCAGTTCGAGCCGGCCATAAGCCTCGGTCAGCGCGATTTCGGGCGCGCGCAGGCGGAAGGCAGACCACTGTGCCTCGATCTGGCCGACCCGTTCGCTGACCAGTTGATTGTAGGCGCGGTGCGGTCCGCGGTGCAGCGGCAAGCCAATCCGCACCGCCGCATCGTCGTTGGCCGGCAGCAGCAGGCCGTTGCGGCGGAAATCTTCAAAGCACAGCCGATCGCGGCCCAGCGCCGAGAGCAGCGGGGCAAAACTGGCCCGGCCCAGCAGTTCGCGCGGCAGGATGTGGTGGCGTTGCAAACTCGGATCATAGTCTGCCGCCCCGCGCCGGTTGACCGCGCGAAACGCAATGCGCTGACGCTGTGGCGGAAGCAGGCCGAGACCTGCGCGGGTCAGATCCGCCAAGTGGCAACCCCGCTTGTCCGCCAGCACCCGGCATTGGCCCCCGCGGCCGCTTGCCTCATCTGCGCACCATCACCCGAAGCTGGCTGCCGTCTCGCACCGGAACCGCAAGCAACGGTTCACCGCCTGGTCCGGAAAATTCATCCGCCTCGTTCAGCGGGCCGCGTTCGACCAGTTCGTGGATCATCCGCACCGCAATCCGCGCGACCTGGGCCGGGGTCAGCTCAGGATCGGGCTCAAACCGCAGCTCCTGTCCGATCAGCAGTTCGAGCCCCTGCGAAACCATCGCCCCGTTACGCTCACGCTTGAGCGTGGTCAGTCCCAGCGCCGGGAAGGCCCCGCCGCCCAGCCAGTCCAGCGCCACCTTGCGGAAATAGTCAGCCCCCATCCAGCTGCCTGCCGGGTTCCAGCAAACCGCCTGAACCCCCGGCAGCTGCGCCAGAGCCGCACCAAGCCCGGCCAGCACCCGGACAACGGGCAGCAGTCCCCGCCCTTCGGCCAGATGAGGCCCGGGCAGCAAGACCAGCGCCTCGCCCGGCGGCTGCTTTTCCAGCCCCAGCAAAGTGCCGGGCAGGGGCATCGGCGCCGCTGCGGCTGGAACGAGGCCGCGGCAATCGAAAGTCATGCCCCGCGCCAGCAATTCGACCCAGCCTTCGCCCTCCGCAGGGCGATGGCTGATCGTGAAGTCCAGACCAGACCCGCCGTTCTGCTGAAGCGCGGCAATGGCCTCTGCATTGGGGCGTTGGCCCTTCGCCAAGATCAGCGAAAGTACCGCATCCGGGGCAATGCCCTCGCTGTCGTCGGTCTTGACGATGACCTTCCCCCCAGCAACGATTTGTTATCTCGCTTTGTCTGGCACCATTCGGGGTCAATAGTCGAGTCCCGGAACGACAAATGGCTCGACTTCGGAGATATTTGCCGGTCGTCTCAGAATATTCCCAGCTCGAGCCCGCCTGCCAGCGCCGCGCCAAGCTCGCGGCACGAGGCCAGCGCGGCGGCTGGCACAGTCTTGGGTGCGAGGATCGCTTCGGGAGTTTGCGCGGCGAGGTTGATCACCAGCGGCTCGGCCACCCGCCGAAGCCGCCAGCCGGTGACGATCCGGTCGAGCTGGGCCTGCGCGCCCTGCCCGTCACTGCCCGCAGCGATCAGGGTGGCATAGGGCCGCCCCTCGACCTGGCCGAGCAGCGGGTAATAGCAGCGGTCGAACATCTCCTTCATCTCCCCGCTCATCGTCCCCAGGTTCTCCGGACAAGCGAAGAGATAGCCGCTGGCGGCGAGCAGCAGTTCTGGCCCGGCATCCTCTGCCCGGATCAGCTGTGCGCCCCCGCCCGCCCCATCAAACGCAGCTTCGGCCATCGCCCGGGCCGCGCCGGTGCGGCTGTGCCAGACGATCGCCAGCACGCTCAGCAGCCGCCGGGCTTGAGCACTCCGCCAAGCAGCCCGCCAAGCCCCTTCTTGGGCTTGCAATTCTGCTGTTGCTGCTGGCTGTCCTGGCTCTGGCCCGACATTCCGGCCATGCCCGGCATGTCCATCCAGCTGGTCATCGAGCGGTGGCGCACCCTGACGGTCCATTGCAGGTTCCACGCCGCTTTGGGATCGGCCGGACGCGGCGGATAGGAAAAGTCCTCCTGCGGACCGAAGGCGGTGAACATGCCCATCGCGAAATCAGGCCCGGCCTTCTTGACCTCGACCGGAACCGTGCAAGTGGTCGCGGTGGGCGGCATCAGGGTCTTGTCCTTGACCAGGCCCGCGGCCTGGGCGGTGGTCAGCCAGTCGCTAAGGCCGCCGCCGAACTGGCGCGAGGCGCTGCTGGTCCACATCACCATGTCGCCCATTTCATCGTTCGGGCCGCGCTTGCCGCCCCACATGAAGGCGAGATAGCCGGTCGCTTCGGACAAGGCGCCCCACTTGAGCAGGGTCGAGCCGCTGGGCTGCGCAGTGTTGCTGAGATTGACCGGGGCCATGAAGTCCCTGGCCAGACTGAATGCGATCTCGGGCGAGTAATTGCCGGCGACCCGGTGCGCCCCGGGCAGCGCCGAATCGGGCTTGGCGAACTTGCCGTCTTCGGCCGGCCAGCGCCCGAAGGTCTTGCTGTTGGACTGACTCGGACCCCAGTCGCGGATCACCGTGGCGGTCCACATCCCCGGCGGCACCTGCCCGGCGGCCAGCTTGGCAAAATCGATCACCACCGGCTGGCCCTTGGGGGCATGCTCGCCGCAGCCCCAGAACACCAGCAGCCGGCCCTTGGGCTTCTGCCCCTGGGGAAAGTCCTCGGGCAGCTTCTCCACCTGCGGGGTGACCAGCGCCACCGATTTGCCCAGCTTGGCCCCCGCCGGCATGAAGTGATCGGCCTTGGGTCCGCCCTTGGCCGGTGGCTGCGATGAGCCAAGCCGCAAGTGCAGCTCGTGCTGGACCTTGTTGCCGCCGCCAAACATCATCCCCATCGCCCCGCCCATGCCGCTTCCCATCGCGGCGAAGCCCGAGACGGTACCGGCGCGCATGTCATAGCGCGCCACCGGGCCGCTGCTCGGTCCGCGCTGGGCCAGCACCGGAATGGTCGCCGCCGCAGCAGCGCTTAGCCCGAGAACGACGGCTAGCTTGCGATTGATTACCATGGCGCAGGTTCCTTCACGGTCGAGTCTTGGGCCAGCATAGCCCAGCTCCCTGCGGTTTGGTTGTCATTTATCGACAGCCCGGCCCACGGCCTTCCGCTCGCCGGCTGGCTGCGCTAGGCCTGCACTGGTGAGCTCTACTGCCCCCTCAATCCTCGGCCTCGACGCCTCGCTGTCCGGCAAGGTCTGGCGCTGGCGCGGCGGCAACATGGAACTGGGAGCGAGCGGCGCATCGCTGGGCCATGACCTCGTCACACAGTTGCTGCTCGCCAGGGGAGTGGCGCACGAAGACGTAGAGCGCCATCGCAACCCCAGCCTGCGCGGCTTCCTGCCCGATCCCAGCCTGTTTCGCGACATGGACCAGGCTGCCGAACGGCTTGCCCAGGCGGTACTCACCCGCGAACAACTGACGATCTATGGCGACTACGATGTCGACGGCGCGACCAGCGCCGCGCTGCTGATCCGCCTCGTCCGCCTGCTCGGCCACGAGGCACGCTATTACATCCCCGACCGGTTGCTTGAAGGTTACGGCCCCTCGGGCGAGGCGCTGGTGCGGCTTGGCGAGCAGGGTTCGAGCCTGGTGGTGACGGTCGATTGCGGGGCGATGGCGCACCAGGCGCTGGCCATGGCGCACGATGCCGGGATCGACGTGATCGTGGTCGACCATCACAAGTGCTCGGCCGAGCTGCCTCTTAGCGTGGCGCTGGTCAATCCCAACCGGCTCGACGAGAGCGAGGAAGGCGCCGCCTACGGCCACCTCGCCGCGGTTGGCGTAGCTTTCCTGCTGGCGGTGGCAACGGTTCGCCTGCTGCGCCAGCGCGGTTATTTCGAGACCCGGTCCGAACCCGATCTGATGACGCTGCTCGATCTGGTCGCGCTTGGCACCGTCGCCGATGTCGCCGCGCTCCACGGGCTCAATCGCGCGCTGGTGTCGCAGGGTCTCAAGGTGATGGCGCGGCGCGATGGCGTGGGCATGGCGGCGCTGATCGACGCCAGCCGGCTCAGCCGCTCGCCGACTTGCTCCGACCTTGGCTTCGCGCTCGGACCCAGGATCAACGCTGGCGGGCGGGTCGGAGAAGCGACGCTGGGGGTGCGGCTGTTGACCACCGAAGACCCTGACGAGGCCCGCGCGATCGCCGCGCAGCTCTCCCAGCTCAATGAGGAGCGCCGCGCGATCGAGGCGGCGGTGCAGGAGGCTGCCGAGGCCCAGATCGCGAGCCAGCACAACCGCGCGGTGCTGTGCCTGGCCGGAACCGGCTGGCATCCCGGAGTGATCGGGATCGTCGCCGGGCGGATCAAGGAGAAAACCGGCAAGCCGGCGCTGGTGATCGCGCTCGATGCCGATGCGGACGGCAACGGCAAAGGTTCGGGCCGCTCGATCTCGGGGGTCGATCTCGGCGCCGCGATCATCGCCGCGCGCGAGGCCGGACTGCTGATCGCCGGCGGCGGACATGCGATGGCGGCGGGGCTGACCGTGGCGCCCGGCCAGCTCGAGGCGCTGGGCGATTGGCTCGACGCGCGGCTGGGGACCGCGGTCACTGCGGCGCAGGGCAACCAGGCGCTGTTGCTCGATCTGGCGGTGGCGCCGGGCGGGCTCAATCCGGCGCTGGTCGAGACCCTGGAGAGTGCCGGGCCGTTCGGGGTTGGCTGGCCGGGGCCAAGGCTAGCGGTTGGGCCGGTGCGATTGGTCAAGGCAGACCTCGTCGGCACCGACCATGTCCGTGTGATCGCGCGCGGTGAGGACGGGGCCAGCTTCAAGGGCATCGCCTTTCGCGCCGCCTCCACCGAAATGGGCCAGGCCTTGCTCCGCGCCACCCCGCAGCGCCGCCTGTGGCTGGCCGGTCGTGCCAGGATCGACGACTGGGGCAGCCGTCCGGCGGCCGAGCTGCATGTCGAGGATGCGGCCTGGGCGGATTGATTGCTATGCCCGTAAATCTGTCCCCGTTCGTCCTGAGGAGCCGCTGAGCAAAGCGAAGTGGCGTCTCGAAGGACCGCGCGCTGGTGGTTTGAGACGGGTCTTCGCTGCGCTCAGCCCCTCCTCACCACGAACGGGTCTTGCTGGTGATACACAACACTTGACCCCCCAGCCCCGCTTGCCTAAAGGCGCGGCCTGCCTTCGGCGCGAGCCGGTTTTGGCCCCTTCGTCTAGCGGTTAGGACGCGGCCCTTTCACGGCTGAAACACGGGTTCGATTCCCGTAGGGGTCACCATCCATTCGCATCGCGGCGCGCCTTTCAAGGCCCCTTCGTCTAGCGGTTAGGACGCGGCCCTCTCACGGCTGAAACACGGGTTCGATTCCCGTAGGGGTCACCAGAGCTTTGGCGCGTCTCGTATGGCAGGAAGCAGCGACGGGCGGGATTTTGTGCCTTGCCGGGCTTGCCCGGTGGCTTTCGCCGGGGCATAGACTGATTGCATGGCTTGGTTCAGGTTTCTGGCTATCGTCTTCGCGCTTGCGACCGCGCCGTTGTCCGCCGATGCGTGGGGAAGCTCCGCTCTCTTCGCCGGGGTGGATCATGCGGTGGGTTCCATGCCGATGAACGGCGATTGCAGTGAGCTGCCGATGGAGAGCGCCGACCCGCAGGCGTCGGCGCATTGCTGTCTGGCCGCTTGCGCCGCAACTTTGCTGGCGCTCCCTCCGGCAGCGGAAATGGTGACCTTGCTTGCGGCCACACTGCCGCGTGGCATCACCGCAGTTTTTGACGGTTTGGTCGGCGAGGTTGCCACCCCTCCTCCGCGTCTTGTGTGAGACTTTCGATCAGTTTTCATGCATATTGGAGGTTGAAATGAACAAGTATCTGACTGCGATCGCATTTATGATGGCGCTTCCTGCGGTTGCCCATGCGCAAGCGGCGCCGGCGTCGGCTCCGGCCGAAAAGCCGGGGTGCTGCGAAAAGATGAAGGCCGAGGGGAAGAAGTGCTGCTGCGACAAGCCGGTGGCTGACTCCCCGAAGCACGATTCGCAGGGCACTGACAAGCACCAGCACTGAGTGAGACAGGAGCGGCGGATGGATTCTTGTCCGTCGCTCCTGCATCGGCTGCACAGCGCGCTATTTCAATGAAAATCGCGTGATTTCGGGATCACCCGGGTATTGCGCGGATGTCCCCGCCCGACGTGATCCGCCCGGTCCAGCGCCGGGCTGAGCAGGTCGTCGGAGAGCGCGTGGAGCGACGCGGTGGCGTCGGTCAGGTGCTGGGCGATGACGTGGATCACCTCGTCGTCGTATTCGACCCGGCCGCGCACCTCGATCAGCCGCGCGGCCATGATCACCTTGCGCTGCCGGGCCATCAGATCGGGCCAGATCACCAGGTTGACCACCCCGCTCTCGTCCTCCAGCGTGATGAAGCACACCCCCTTGGCGCTGCCCGGGCGCTGGCGGATCAGGACGACGCCGGCGACCTGGACTTGCGAGCGATATTGCCGCTCGCGCAGCTCGGCGGCGCGGATGAAGCCGCGGTCGCCCAGGCTGGCGCGCAGGAAGGCGAGCGGGTGGGCTTTCAGGCTGAGCCGCTGGGTCTGGTAATCGGCGACCACCTCTTCGGACAGCGGCATTCGCGGCAGCCGGGTCGCCGTGCGCTCCGCCCCCTCATCGCGCTCCGCCGC